>JAHFCS010000203.1 GCA_023249395.1 Gemmatimonadota bacterium | reverse complement strand
CGTTACGCCAAGGAACAGCTTCAGGAACATCCCGAAGGCGACTTCGATCTCGGCCTCAAGGTCTTTCCTGATCTGAAGGGCCCACCACCGCCGCTGGCACTCGAGCAGGACGTCAACCTCGTGGACTCGCTCGGGATCGATGCGATCATGATCGTCGTCGACGCGGAAGGCGCGCGCCTCGCCGCGCTCGACTCGATGGCTCGAACGGTCGACGACCAGCGCGCCGACAGCACGCTCATCATCATAGCTCTGGGCTATCCCAGCGACGCAGCGCAGCAGTTCCGCAAATCAGAGACTGAGTACACACGGAAGCGACTTGCGGATGTCGACCGGATCGCGCGCCGGCTGCGACCGGACATTCTCGTTCCCGCGTTCGAGCCGTATGGCGCCGGCTCGCGGGCAATCGGCACGCTGTCTCCCGAGTACTGGATCAACTACCTCACACGTGCAGCGGACATCGCCCACCACGTGAACCGGCGCATACGTGTCGGCGTTGCCGCCTCGAGCTATGGCGCGCGGGACAGCACTCTCTTCGCCTGGGCTTCATCGCGCTCGTCTCCGATCGACATCGTGGGCTTTTCGCTCATGCCAGGCTTCGACGGCGCGCGCTCCCTCGACACGCACATGCGTGTCGCCCAGCGCTGGATGCGTCCTTTCGCAGCGCGTCCCAAGCCTGCGTGGGTTTTCTCCGCGGGCGGATATCCGGTGGCGCACGGCGAAAAGAATCAGGAGCTCGCGCTGTGGGGCGTGCTCGCCTGGGCGACAACGGTGCCGGCAATAAAAGGGTTGATCGTTACCGAGGCTGGAGATTACGACGCGATGCGGGGATTGCGCGCTGCCAGCGGTTATCTGCGATCATCCGTTGGGGCTGTGCGCCGGGCGCAGATCGGACTCAAGGAGACCGCCACTCCCTAGGGCTGCTGTCAGACGGTCCGGCCGATACCTCTGACGACGCCCTCGGCGCGCCGCGACGGGTCGAAGTATTCGCGCGACAGTCTGAGCACGTCGTCCACCGTGACCGCCGACACTCTGCTGTCGTGCTCCTCCAGCTCGGAGAGACCCGACCCAAGCATCCACGCATCGATCATGTCGCTGAGTACTGCACCACCGCTCTCCTGGCGGATGGCGTGCGATCCGATGGCGTAGCGCTTCGCGCGCTCCAGCTCCTCGTCGGTCACCGGCTTGTCGCGAAGACGCGCGAATTCGGCGAGGAGTCCCGCCCGCGCCAGCTCCTCCTTCTCCGGGGAAGTCGCGATGTACGCCATGAAGGTTCCAGCAAGCTGGTGCTCGCTGCTGTAGGCATGCACGGTATAGGCGAGTGACTGGCGGTCACGAAGCTCATCGAAGAACCGGCCGCCGAGGCCGCTTCCAATACTCGCGATGAGCCGGGCGGCAAAACGATCGGGGTCGCTCCGAGCCGGCCCGGGAAACGCAATCGCCAGTGCGGTCTGCGCCTTGTCAAGCGAATCGGCCCGCACTGTTTCTTCTGAAGGCCACACCGGTGCACGTAAAGGAAGCGGTGTCGACGGCGACAGCGAGCCCAGCTCGTTCGCCATGACTGCAGCAGCCTCCGCCGCATCGATGTCGCCGACGACGCCAGCAACGAGTGTTCCCTTGAGAACCCGCGCGCGATACCAGTCGCGCACCTTGCGTACGGAGATCTCTCGAAGCGAGCGCTCGGTGCCAAGCGGCGATATCGAGTAAGAATGGCCCTTGTACGCGGCGCACAGCGCCAGGCGGACCGGATAGCGATACATGTCGTCCCGCATTGCGATCACGTCGGCGATCGCGACGGTCCGCTCGGTCTCGATCGCCTCTTCGCCAAGCGCCGCGTTCTGCACGACGTCGCCGACAAGCTCCGCCGCGGCCGCGAGGTGCCGCGATGGAACGGACATCGTCCATCCGAATCCCTCGAGCGACACTCCGGCGCTGATGCTGCCGCCCAGCATCTCCACGTCTTCGGCCAGCTGAGGGGCGCTTCGCCGGCGCGTTCCCTTGAGCATCGACCGCGCGACCAGCGTCGTGATTCCAGCGAGCTCCGCTGGCTCGTCACGTGAGCCGCCGAAAGCGAAAACGCCGATGTGCACCATTGCCGAACCGGCTTTAGGATTCACGAGGATCGGCAATCCACTCCGCGCGCGGAACACCGACACACCTGCTTCGCGCCTCTCGAGCCTCGGCGCCGGTCCGTCGGTCGCGAACATAACTGCTCCTCTGGGCGGGAGCGCCTCGAGCGGCTGGGCTTTCCCGGTCTCCAGGATCTCCAGCATTTTGCCGGCATCGGCTGCGACGCGAGCGGATTTTTCAGGACGATACAGCAGCACGCCTGCGCGATCGAGCGTGAGGTAGCGGTGAGCGACTCGCTGCACATAGTCAGCGGTGACCGACATGAAATTCGACTTGTAGTCGTCGCCGATCTCCCAGCCGCCAAGCGCCTCCCATTCGGCGAGGTGATTCGCCTGTCCTTCCATTGTTTCCAGCCGGCGGATCCATCGTGCCTCGAACACGTGGCGAATGCGCTCGATGTCGCCTGCCGGTATCGGATCCTCGCGAAGGGCCCGCATCTCTTCGGCGATGGCTATCGCCGCCTGCTCGGAGCGCCCGGGATCCGTCTCGGCGTGGACGGTGAAGACCCCGAGCTGCGTTGGCACGTAGTTGTATGCGCTCACCGACGACGCGAGCTGTCGCTCACGCAACGCACGATAGAGGCGCGCTGCCCGTCCGCTGCCGAGGAGCGAAGCAGCGACGTCGAGCGCCGCGGTGTCCTCATGCAGAGTCCGCGGAGTCCGCCAGCCGAACACGAGTTGAGTCTGAACGATGTCGGCCGACAGCTCGCGATACCGGAAATCAGCGCGGGTGGGCTCGGCCGGTCCCGCTGACCGCGTTGGCGCCGAATCGGGAAGTGACCCGTACAAGTCGGAGATGCGCGACATCGTCCATTCGGTGTCGAAATCACCGACTACCGACAGGATCGTGTTCGACGGGCGGTAGAAATTCCTGTAGAAGCCCGCGACTGCATCACGTGTGAGGGAGCGCAGGCCTCCTTCACGGCCGATGCGCCACCGCCTGATGCGATGCGCATCGTGAATCAGCTCGTAGAGCGTTTCCACCGCCAGCGCGGGCGGCGTGTCAGCCTTGCGCTTCGCCTCCTGGATGATCACCTCGAGCTCCTTCGAGAGCTCGTCGGCGTCTATCGCGGAGTTGGCGTAGGCGTCGGCCTGAATGTCGAGTCCTGCGGCGAGCCCCGAGGACGGAAGAACGGTAAAATAGGTCGTGTTGTCGTAAATGGTATGGGCATTGAGGTAGCCGCCGCTCGCCTTCGTCTCCTTCGCAATCTCTCCTACGCCACGACGAGGCGTGCCCTTGAAGAACATGTGCTCGAGCACGTGAGCGATCCCGACAATATCATCGGTCTCGTCGAAGTAACCGGCTTTGACGTGAGTCACGATCGCGACTACCGGAGCCGACTTGTCCGACCGCAGGAGCACGGTAAGACCGTTGGGCAGAACGACGCGTTTGACCGATTCGGGATCAATGATGGTCGCCATTGTCAGTCAGCCGATCGGCCGCCGCCAGAGCACAACCAGTCCGGCGAGGAAGAAGAGCGCGCTATAGCCGAGGAGCCACGCCGCTGACGCCATGTCCAGTTTTCCGAAGCCGATGAGGTCGCTCAGCGCCGGCGTGAGCTTGTCCAGCGGGGGCAACATGTCGCGGACAACCATCCGCCACCCGGTGCGATCCGCCCACACCGCATTTGCGAGGAGAGAAGACAGGAAAACACCGGCAAGTACCGGCCAGTCGTAACGGAAGAGGCTGGAAATGAAGAACGCGATTCCTCCTAGCGACAGATAAATGAGCGCGCAATACGCAAGCGCTCCCAGAGGATTGAGCGGACGAACTGTGATCGCGAATACGCCGAACAGAATCGCGAAGACGGCCATGTAGCCGACGAAGTAGACGGCAAAGTGCTGGGCGTAGTATGCCGGGATGGCAACCGGCTTCGAGAAGAGAAACCTGTAGTAGCCCATCTTCCGATCGGTCGAGATCAGTCCGTTGAAAACGATGAACGCCGAGATGGGACCGATCTGCGGGAGTGCTAGAAGCAGGATGCGCTTCGCGTTCAGCTCGTCGATGTTGTCGCCCATCATCGCCCGCACCGGAGCGACGAGCATGAACCCGAGGAGGCCTCCTACGAGCAGCAGCGCGATACCGCGCTCGCGGATGAAATCGCGGAACTGCCAGTAGGCGTAGCGGGTGAGATTGTCGCGCATCAGTCGCTTTCTCCGACGGCTTCGCGGAACTGCTGCTCGAGAACCGAGTGGGCGGGCATGACGCCCGACAGGAGTACGCCGCCCGCGATTAGCTTCGAGACCGCGGCGTTCAGCTCGATTACGCTGGAGAAAGAGAGCTCGAACTCGCCCTCGTCAGTGGCGACCGCAGCGGGAAACATCTCCTTCACGTGAGGTGCGCCGGCGGCGACGCTGATCCGGTACGTGCCGCCGGTGTCCGTCGCCTGGTCGTAGCCCGTCTGTACCAGCCGCTGGAGCCGGCCGCGATCGATGATCGCGACACGGTCGGCGAGCCGCTGGAGCTCGTCGAGGTTGTGAGAAGCAATGATGATTGTTCGGTTCTGCTTGCGCAGTCCTTCGACGATCGAACGAAAGCGCTGCGTCCAGACGGGATCGAGTCCATGCGTCGGCTCGTCGAGGATCAGCACCTGCTCGTCGCGCAGCAGCGCCTGCGCCACGCCGAGCCGCTGGAGATTGCCCTTCGACAGCGCTTTGATCTTCTTGTCCTGGTGCTCGGTGATTCCGAGCTCCTCCATCACTGCATTCACCCGCCCCCCGACGTCGGCCCGTGGAACCGCCGCGAGGGTCGCGAATCGGGCGAGCGCATCGCGGGCCTTCCAGTTCGGATTGATCGTCATCAGCTCGGAGAGGTAGCCGATGCCGTTTTTCTCGACGAACGAGCGAGGAGCCATTC
>JAHFCS010000001.1 GCA_023249395.1 Gemmatimonadota bacterium | reverse complement strand
TGATGTGAGCTCCAAGGTAGAGATGGTTGCATCGACAATAACGCCAAGAGCTATAGCAACTTCCGCGCACAAATCCTAGTATGATCGGACCGTGAGCCGAATTACACCATCGTTACGGCCACGTTTCGGCTAGCCCAGCCGCCTCGTCTCCCCCGGGCGGAGCAGCCACATGCGTGTCTCGGGCAATGTTGCCTCCGACCAGGCTTCCTGGAGTCGCCGCGGAGGTTCATCGAGGGGCTCGTCGGTGAGCCGAAACGTCCCCCAGTGAGACGGGACAAAAACGCATTCACTAGAGCCAGAAGTATCGATAATGCTGGAATAAGCGGCTACGGCATCTTCGGGGCTCATGTGCACTGGCTGCATGAACCATCGCGGCTCGTAAGCACCGATTGGGAGAACTGCTGCGTCAAACGGGCCGAGGCGTCTCGTGATTTCCGCGAACTCGGGATGAAATCCAGTATCGCCGCCGAAAAATACGCGATAATCCCCGAGGCCTATTACCCACCCGGACCAGAGTGTGGCGTTGCGGTTCCACGGATAGCGTCCAGAGAAGTGCATTGCAGGGGTGCAGAAAGCCGAGATGCCGGCAAAGGTTCGGCCTTCCCACCAGTCCATTTCGACAACATCCGCCGCGCCCCTATCTACGAGGAATGGACGTAACCCGAGCGGGATGATCCATTTCGCCGTCGGGAATCGCTCGATAAGCTGTCGCACGGTTCCATCATCGAGGTGATCATAGTGATCATGGGAAATGAACACGGCATCGACCGGTGGCAACTTCTCGAAAGGGAGGGCTGGAGGGATATGACGCCGAGGGCCAACAAACTGGACCGGCGACGCTCTAGTACTCCAGATCGGGTCAGTGAGGACACTCATGTCTCCTGATTGAATCAGGAAAGTGCTGTGGCCTATCCAGGTAAGCGTGAGTCCGTCCGTGTTGACTGAGGTAGTTGGCGTGGCTGAGAACGCGAATTCAGGAGGGCGACCTGGGCCTGGTCGCCGCCGAGAGAGCATCCATTTGACCAAACCGCTGATTCCCTGTGGCTGTGAATACGGCCAGGGATTGCGGTAGCCCCCCTGCGGATCGTGATGGGCTGGAATTGAAGTGTCTGGAAGTCGATGATTCATTGGTTCAAGCCTAATACCTGCTAACGCTCAGATGCCAAGAGAATTTTCAGGCAACTCCTGCAATCCGCGCCGTGAATTACTGCACTGGCGAAATGAGCGACCTCAGGCTGCAATGACTTCCCTGGCGGCTCCGAGATTCTCAGTCAGATGTTGGAGTGTGCGCATCCCGACGAGAGCTGAAGAAACCGGCAAAGAGCGCACGAAGGCGATTGCTCGTTGGGCATCGGTCTTCAGGGACGGGAATGTTGCAGAGAGCTGAGCGGGCAGCCCACGCGTAAGCTGTGATTGCATGAGCGATGCGCTTGCGACGACCGAGACATCGAGCGCAACGGCGGCCTCGAGCAATGGCACGAGTCTGTCCGACAGCATCTGGGTCGGAGCGCGAACCGCTTCGGTCATGGCAAGGTTGAGTGGCAGCTGGACGACGCGAAAATGATGGGATAGTCCGCCGGCTTCTTGTGCGATGCCGGAAATTTCCTCGAGGCTCAAATGGCTGGGACTCGACGGATCCACGCGGAATCCGTTCCAGGTTGCGCAACCGTAGCAGCGGATAGTCCCGCGGCTAACCTGTGACTCGAGCTCGGTGAAGGCGTTGCGCAAAGCTGTCCTGAAGCCGGAGACATCGAGTGCCAGGCGCTGCTGTTCCGGATTGTGGAGATAGTAGACGTCAATTGTATCGAGTCCGAGATTCGCGAGACTGCGCTGGATCTGATTGGCGAGAAATGCTGGCGCAATCGAGTGTCCGCCAGCGACGACGTCAGCAGGAGTCATAACCCCGCAATCGTAGTATTCCGCTGCCAGATACGCGGCGTACAGTTCACGCGATTTTGGGGGCGATCCTTCGAGGGGGACGTAGCCTCCCTTGGTGGACACGACGATCTCGTTGCGATGGGCAAAGCCAGTGTCGATGGCCTGTCGGATCGCTCTGCCTGCGGCGCGCTCCGAGCGTTGACAACGATAATTGACGGCGGTATCCACGAGGTTAAGGCCGTGCTCAACACCCGCCGCCAGGAGCGTCACGTATCTTGCATCCTCGGCGTCATCACACTCCCCGAGATAAGTGCCCATGCCGATCGATGAAACGGAAGCATCAGATGTCATCGACCGGTAGAAATCGGGAGAGTAACGCGAAGCAAACCGCTTCGCGAAATGCTTCGTTCCAATGGCGGTTGCGTGACCTGCGATTGCACTGGCGGGACAATCCCGGTCCAAACGGGGGACTTTCGCTCGGGAGCTGGACATCTGGGCGACACGCTACCCGCAAATGAGATTCACCGCAAGAGCACTTACGAGCATGCAGGTCATCCAACTCGACCAGTGACACCAGCCCAGAGAAAATCTTTCAAACGGAAACCGTGAAATTCAGCTTACTTCTGGTTCTCGGCTCACTCGCATGTGCGTCGAAACAGACTTCGGTCATCACAGCTCCGCAGTCACCAGCGACGGCTGTCCGTGTCGATACACTGGCACCTCTGACGTTGAGCTTTCCGAAGATTCAGAGGGATCAGACGATGGACCAGTTCTACCCGCCAGCCCGCATAGAATGGCCCGGGCCGAATCAGTACCGTTCGGCTAACGGAGCTCCGGGTCCGGAGTACTGGCAGCAGCGGGCGGATTACCACATTACCGCAAGGCTCGACACTGTATTGCAGTCGTTACAGGGCACGGTGCAGCTCCAGTACACCAACAATTCTCCGGATACACTGCGGTTCGTGTGGCTGCAGCTCGATCAGAATCTTTATCGTCCTGGAAGTGCAGGGTCGATGCTCTTCCCAGCGGATTCAAGGTGGGGGGTGCGTGGTTTTTCGGGGGGGTATGATCTGAGCAACATCCGCGTAGAAGGTCAGGCTGCGACACCGCGCGTTTACGACACGATGATGCAGCTCATGCTGCCAACGCCTCTCAAGCCTCGAGGTGGAAACACGACAATCACAATGGACTTTCGATTTCGGGTGCCGGAGCACGGATCGGACCGCATGGGTCGTGACGGTCCGCTTTACGAGATTGCGCAATGGTATCCGCGAATGGCGGTCTATGACGACGTGAGGGGGTGGAATACAGACCTGTACCTGGGTCAGGGAGAGTTCTACCTCGAATACGGTGATATTGATTTCTCGGTAACAGTGCCGGCTGGCTACACGGTGGCCGCGAGCGGGATGCTGCAGAATCCGCGAGATGTACTCACCGACGAGCAACGGGAGCGCCTGGTGCGTGCGGCAAAGACGCGGGAGGTAATCCCGATAATTACGGTGGCCGAGTCCCATGCCCGCGTGACGCCAGGAACGAAGACGTGGCATTTTCGGGCGGAAAATGTAAGGGACGTGGCCTGGGCTGCGGCGCCCGACTTCAGATGGGACGCAACCAGCTGGAATGGGATCCTGGCACAGTCATACTACGAATGGCCAAAGGCCGGGAAGGCGTGGGAAGCGGGCGCCGAACAGACACAGTGGACGATTCGTCATTACTCCGAGACGTTTTTCCCCTTCCCGTATCCGCAGGCAACGAGCGTTGCCGGTCCAGTGGGCGGGATGGAATATCCGATGTTCGTGATGGTACACGCGGGAGAAGACTCCGTGTCGGTCTTCAGCACGATCAACCACGAGCACGGGCATGAATGGTTCCCGATGATAGTCGGGTCGAACGAGCGCCGCTATCCGTGGATGGATGAAGGATTCAACACCTACATCAATGCTTTCGCGAAGGAGCTACGCTGGCGTGACACGGTGATCATCGAGAGCATGGTGGATAACTGGAGAAGCGCGGTGGATGCCGAGATCGACGTTCCAGTGATGACCGCGGCGGACAACATTCCAGCCTCCGCGCTAGGCGCGATTGCCTATCGTAAACCGGCGGTGCTGCTGCTGACGCTGCGCAATGAGATTGTGGGTCCGGAGCTGTTCGATGCAGCGTTCCGCGAGTACATCCGGCGATGGGCATTCAAGCATCCTACTCCGGGGGATTTCTTTAGAACGATCGAAAATTCAACCGGCCATGACCTTTCATGGTACTGGCGCGGATTCTGGTACACGACTGATCTGCTGGACGTCGGAATCGACAGCGTAACTCAGCGACAGCAGGTTGGGCAGAATCTGGCCGTCGTATCGCTTCATCGTGCGACGTCGATCGTCTTTCCTGTGCGTCTTCGTCTGAAGTATGTAAACGGCACGACCAGTGACTTCAACCTGCCGGCCAACATCTGGGCGAACGGTGATCGCTTCGATGCAGTGTTCGCCGTTCCGGCGCAGGTAGTCGGCGCGCGACTCTGGCCGGATCCTTCAGTGCCCGACTGGAATCATTCGAACGACAGTTGGGGAAACGCCCCGCAAAGCGATCAGCCAAGGCCGGTAACGCGACGATAGGAGGCAAAATCCGGAAAAGCCTCACAGTTATTCTGTTGGCAGGGGCCCGAGTGATCCGGTAGATTGCGACCCTGTAAGCAAGTGGCACGAACATCGGAGAATTGATAACAATGCCGGATTTTGGAAGCTGGGCGGCCGACTGGTGGAAGCCGATCCTTTTCGTAGTCATAGCTGGGCACATCACGAATGTCTGTGTGACGCTGTTTCTTCACCGTGCCCAAACTCATCGAAGCGTAAAACTCCACTATCTGGCAGCGCTGCCAATGCGCCTCTGGCTCTGGCTTTCCACGGCCATAGTTACAAAGGAGTGGGTAGCCTGTCACAGGAAGCACCACGCATTTGCCGATCGCGAGGGTGATCCACACAGCCCTCTGATGGAAGGGCTGCGCAACATCGTGCTGAAGGGTGCGTTCTACTATCGGAAGGCGGTACGACAGCCCGGCGTGCTCGAGAAGTACGGCAAGGGTACTCCTAACGACTGGCTCGAGCGCCATGTGCTTTCACGGCTCAATTGGGTCGGCATTCTGGTCATGCTGCTCGCCGATGTCTATTTGTTCGGGTTCTTCGTCGGTCCCCTCGTGTGGGGCATCCAGATGATATGGATTCCTTTCTGGGCGGCGGGGATCATCAACGGAGTAGGGCATGCAGTCGGGTATCGCAACTTCAACGTCAAGGATGCGAGCCGGAACATCTCTCCGATCGCGATCTGGCTGGGCGGGGAAGAGCTGCACAACAACCACCACCATGATCCACACTCTGCCAAGTTCAAAGCCAAGTGGTATGAGTTCGATGTAGGCTGGGTTTATCTTCGGCTACTCTCGTTCTTCGGACTGGCGAAGATCGAGTATGCAGGCTCGTAGCTTCGGTGCCAACGATAACCTGCACGCGCTGCGGACAGACGCGTGAGGGATTTGATAAGGCTCCCTTTCCAGGCCAGATCGGCGCGCGTGTCCTGGCAGAGATCTGCCGGCAATGCTGGGCGGACTGGGGGAAACAGCAGACGATGCTGATCAATCACTATGGCCTGGACGTAATGGATCCCCAGGCCCGGACCTTCCTCACGAGGAACATGTCAGCGTTCCTGTTCAAGACAGGCGACAGCGCCGGCATCGACACAAGCAAGCAGGGGACGATCTCGCACTAATTGCGATGGCGAGACAGAGAGGACTTGCCTTAGCCCTTCTCGTGGCCGTGGTCATGCCGATGGGATGCGTGCCCGCCTTGCGAGCTGGAAGCGGAGCCGAAATTGGGGTAGATAGTAATAGAACTATCCCTCAGGCTAACAAGGCGGCATGGGCGGATTCGGTGCTGGCGACACTCCCCCTTCGGGAAAAGGCGGCCCAGATCGTCTGGCCGTCCGTCTTTGGCGATTATACGTCCGGAGATTCTCCCCAATGGCAGCGGCTAACCGACTATATCAGACGAGAGAAGGTGGGTGGATTCACGATCTCGGTGGGATCCCCAACAGAAATCGCCGCGAAGCTCAACGCGCTCCAGGGGATGAGCGTGATTCCGCTGCTGTTTGGGGCGGATCTCGAAGCTGGCGCTGGCTTCCGAGCCCGTGGGGGCTACTTCATTCCGAATGCAATTGACCTTGGTGGTGCCGTTGTCTCCCCACCTGAAATGGCGATCGGAGCCACCGGCGATACCGCACTTGCCTTTGAGGAAGGCAGGCTAACCGCTCTCGAAGGGCGGGCCCTCGGCATTCATATCGCCTATGCCCCCGTTCTGGACGTAAATAACAACCCCGCCAATCCGGTAATCAACACTCGATCATATGGTGAGGATCCACAGCTAGTTGCCCAACTGGGCTCGGCTTTCATTCGCGGGTTGCAATCAAATGGAATGATCGCAACCGGAAAACACTTTCCTGGACATGGCGACACAGGCGTGAACTCGCATCTCGCGCTTCCTGTCGTGACGGTGAGTAGAAGTAGGCTTGATAGTGTCGAGTTGATACCATTTAAGGCAGCGGTAAACAGCGGCGTTGGGGCGATAATGTCGTTTCATGGCGCGATGCCGGCTTTGGATTCATCCGGCGTTCCAGGCACACTGTCTTCGAAGGTGCTGACCGGGTTGCTGCGCAATGAGTTGCGGTTCAAGGGGATCGTCATCTCCGACGCGATGGATATGCGCGGAGTTCTCGATCAGTACGGTGCCGTAGAGGCTGTGAAGAGGGCTGTGGTTGCGGGCGTCGACATCCTGATTCAGCCGTTGAACGTGACGCAAGCGGTCGATGCCGTGGTAGCAGGCGTGCAGGAAGGGCGCTACACAGAATCCAGACTGGACGAGTCGGTTCGGCGAGTTCTAACGATGAAGGCAGCGCTGGGGCTTAGCACGTCCAAGCTCGTCGACCTGAACAGGTTGCGGTTCATTGTTGGCGACAGCGGGCATGTGAATACGTCTAACCGGATCGCTGAGAAATCCATTACCCTAGTTAAGGATTCACTGAACTATGTACCACTCAACCTGCCGGCAACTGCCCGAGTTGTCTCGGTAACGGTGGGACGACGGGCAGATCTTTCAGCCGGCGTAGCGTTCAATGGGGAGATTCGCGCGCGCTTTGCCGGCTTGCGGACAGAGTTTCTGGCTGCCGAGGACCCTTCCGCTGATTATGGGCGGATGGAGCGTGCCGCCGATTCGGCAGATGCAATAATTGTCAGCTCATATGTTGGACAAAACTGGGATGCCGTTTCAGCCGCCGCACCACAGGCGTTCACCAGCTTCATCAGTGACCTGATCAGCCACGGCCGGAAACTGATCGTGGTGTCGTTTGGAAATCCCTATCTGCTACAACAAATTCCCGTCGTACCTGCGTATCTGGTTGCCTGGGGTGGATCTCAAGGCTCTCAGTCTGCCGCTGCGCGCGCACTGATGGGTCTCGCGGCGATCACGGGCAGGCTGCCGATCTCGATTCCACTGAGCGCTGGAATGACGACGGTTCCTCGTGGCACCGGAATCGCCCGATCAGCGAATCCACGATAAGCACCAGTATTCTGTTGACTCGGCGTTCAGCTGAGCGTATTTAGGAGTCGGTTAACAGCGGTGCTTATTATCAAGTAGCTAATAAATAAAAGCTACCCTTGACATTAGTCCTATTCAGTGACTAATTCGGGTACGATGTCTGAACGCCGCGGCAGGAAAGCCCCCCACACAATCGATCTCGCTCTGTTCACCGCTTTGAGGAATCAACTCGCGGTGCTGCTCTGGCGCACGCCTGAAGAAAGAGAAAGATGGGCATTACCGTGGGAGCATCCTACATTCGACGAGACTCTCGAGAGTGCAGCCGGACGCATCGCCACGGAGGCACTCGGGACCACCCCGGGATGGCTCGAACAGCTCGCTGCCTTTGGTGGCGAGAAGCGCCACCAATCGGAAAACGACATCTCGGTTGGGTTCATCGGACTAATTCCCGCTGGAACCCCTCCTCCTGTCGGCGGCGCATATGCGTGGTTTCCGCTGGGAGAGCTACCGATGCTCCCACCGCGCCAGCGGGCGATCCTGGATGAAGCCATCGCTGCATTACGCGTCCGAATGGATCAATCTCCTGTTGCCTTCAAACTGCTGCCCCCGGCCTTTACGCTCAGTGAGCTCCAACACATGTATGAGCTGCTGCTAGGCAAGCGTTTGCACAAGGCCAGTTTCCGGCGAGCCCTTCAGGCCGCATGGCTTGTTGAGCCGACCGACGAATGGCGAAGTGAGGGCAGAGGACGTCCAGCACAACTTTTTCGATATGCCCCAAGGAAACGAAGGCCTACCCAGCGGGGTATAAGATTGGACCTGCTGATCTCCTAGAAAAAGGATGAGCCGCGCAATGGAAAGGCTGGATGCTATTGCCTTTTGGGTGTATTAGTTGCAATGTGTACCTAAGGTTTAGTCAGTTTCACCGGGGCCCATCGATGCTCGCCTATCTGGACAGCCTCTGTGCTGCACTATTAGCGCGAAATACCGAAGAGATCCGTCGCCTTCTTGCACACCCGATGGCGCAGGATCTGCCTCGCCGTGTTCGAGAAGAGGCTGTCGCCATCTCACGCGCCGGTCGTCGAAGCTTCATGGCACCCGTCAACGCACTCCACCTGTATTACAAGCTGACTCACATGGTGGACGAAAGCAGTGATCCGACCTTCACTGCGCCCGAAGAGAAGTCCATTCTTCCCGGCGACGCGGGCCAGATCGAGTTACCGCTGCGGAAAGTCGGCAGCCGCTAGCTCAGTGCACTAAGCGAATTCCGCTTCTTTAGGGCCGCCGCCCAGATGTCTCCAACGGCGGCAAAGCGAATAGGCGCTGTCTCAATCGTAAATTCACGTGGATCCAGACGATCGGTCAGCTCGTCCCACTTGAGTGGGGTGGAAATGAGCGCATCCGGGTTCGCCCGCGCCGAGTATGCTCCGGCGACAGTCTTTCCGATGATATTCTGGAGGTAATCGACGTAAACGGTCGTAGCGCCCCTGGCCTTCACTGAGCGCTCGATTGTTGCGACCTTAGTGTGAGCCTCCGCCACACGGGTGGCGATGATCTGTGCTACAAGAGTCGCTGATTCGTTCGGGGTTTTCGGTGGAAGCGGCAGATAGATATGTAATCCCGTGGAACCGGAAGTTTTGAGCGCAGCGTGCAGCCCGAGCTGATCCAGAGTTTCCTTGACCCAACGGGCAACCTCTATCACCCGGCTGAACGTTGCGCGTGCACCCGGATCGAGGTCCAGGATTGCATAGTCGGCGAAATCGAGCGACTGAACGCGTGAGTGCCAGGGATCGACTGATATGCTACCCAGCTGAATGGTGTAGAGCAGAGTATGGAGATCACCGCCGACTATGCGGAGGTTGGTCGATCCCCCCTGTGTCTCGATTTTCTCGACCCTGACTCCCTCGGGCGGCTCACCGGCGTTCTGCTGAAAGAAAGACTCGCCTCCGACACCGTTGGGAAAGCGCTTGAGAACCAGGGGCCGGTCATTCATTACGGGCAGCACGAGAGGCGCGACTGTCGCGTAGTACCGCATGAGATCGCCCTTGGTCAGCTTCTTTCGGGGAAAGAAGACCTTGCCGAGGTTGGTGACGGCGAGGCCATGCCCCTTGCCGAGCTCAACCGTTCCAGACCCGGTGTCTTCTTCTATCTCCTTCAGCTTGTTGACGATCCTTGCAAGTTCCGGAGTGTGCGGTGTACCTCCTCCGCGGCCGATTCCTCTTCGTGACCTATCCTTGCTCGGCACCAGCTTACGCTCGGCGTAGATTCGCGAGCGAATCATGCGCTACGCGACTTTCGTGACGTCAGCCGCCTGGGGTCCTTTCTGACCCTGAACGACTTCGAATTCGACTCGATCGCCTTCGGCGAGAGACTTGAATCCGGCGCCTGATATCGCGCTGAAGTGCACGAAGACGTCCGGGCCTCCTTCACGTGAGATGAAGCCGAAACCCTTTGCGTCGTTGAACCACTTTACCGTTCCGGTGATGCGTGCCATGACCGATCCTTTTTCCCTGACGGGAGAGCTGACTGTACCCGCCCTTCCGTATCGTCGCGAAAGAGCGGCGGACACGGAGGTTGCTATGTACTTCTCCCATGCCGCCGAGAGCGCCCGAATGCGCCCTCGTCTGACTGCTTAATACGCGGGGCAAGTTCTGTGCAATTGTTTACTATAAAGGGGCTCAGGGCCGGATTGACCTCATGCGGCGCCGGCAACGTAACGCGCGGTACGACCGCAGCTGCGACAGCGGAGTGTAACGTGAGACATAGGCGGTGGCGGGTGCTGCCCGGGATCGCGCTCAATGGCTCCGGAACACGACGGACAGCTGAGCGGAGTTCCGGACCGGTCTCTGCTGATGAGGTGAAGGACTTGCGCGGGGTTGTATGTATTTGGACGCGGCTTACGCATCGGCCCTCCGTTGACCCAAGCTCATGTGCCACTATCCAGAGCTTAAGGCTGAACAGTTTTTTCGTCGCCAAACTGTCTCAGGGGAAGAGCCTCGCCACTCCGCCACTGGCGGGAGTCGGACTTCTTCTGGCCCTTATGACGGGATGCGGGCCCAAAGCCCACATTCCATTGCGACCTACAGATCTGCCCGGGTTTCTCGCGCCCACTGACAGTGGCGCTTTACTGGCGCGGAGCCTGGCACCGGTGTTGTACCTTCAGCGCGACGAAACGTTCCCACTGGCCCGGGCAGTGGCGGTTGTTCACCCCGAAAGGCGGATAATCGCCTATCACCTGTTGTGGCGGGACGACGTCAACGGCTCCTGGATTCCTCTGACGGTGCCTACCGACCAGGAAATTGTCTGGGTGGGCTATGACTCCACGGCGGCACCGACCCAGGTGTGGACCTATTGGCATGGAGCAATTCTACATACACCGTGGCCGAAGGCTCAGGTCGGGATCAATGTCCAATGGGGGAAGCATGGGTCACTTCCGCGAGGGATTCGCGAGACGGACCTTCCTCCACTGCGAACCCTCAATTTCTTCTACGCGTCGACGATCTTTCTTCTTCCGGACATTCTGCTCGGAGATATCACCCGCAAGGGACCGCTTGGGTTCTTCCACAGCTACAAGCGATATCGTGATTTCTCACGACCTATCCTTCTCGTGGAACATCTCGACGCGGTGGTTCGAACCGCTGACCCCGACAAAGTCCTGAAGGCCGTTTTCGGAAACTACTCGCACAAACCGACCTGGCCCCCGGGCATATAATCGCCAGGATCAGGCGCTGTAGATGATGTCACCCTCGGTATCAATACCAATTTCGTGGTGCATCTCACAAACGCCGCAGACCTTAGTGACATGCCAGACTTCACCGAGCGCCTTGCGGTTGCTTTCAGTCGCGGGCCTCACCTTCAACTTCTTGAAGCTGTACTCACCGCAATTCTCGCACGGATGTGATCGTGCAATGCGCTCTGCACGCTGGAGCGAGATTGGCTTCAACGGCCCTACCGTGAGTCCTTCGTCGAGCTATCTGTGTCCGGACGCGGACTCAGTCGCGCGGGAGCCTCGGACTGCGTGTGCAGAGTGGGGGCAGCGGCTCTGGCAACGAGCTCTCTAAGTCCACCGATCGCTCCCATCACACCGGCCGCTTCTGCCGGCAGGAAGATGGTGGCGTTCTTCCCCTGAGCCAGAGTAGGCAGAGCCTCGAGATACTTCATGCCGAGCAGGTACATGGCCGCCTGTCCCTCGGGGAGCGCGGAAGCGATCTTGGTAATCGCCTCCGCCTCGGCGTTGGCCATCGCCAGACGAGCTTCAGCCAGTCCCTGGGCGCGAAGAACTGCGGCGTCCTTCTCACCTTCCGCGCGACGAACCTGTGACTCGCGGACACCCTCGGCCTCGAGGATCGCAGCACGCTTGCCCGCTTCGGCGTTGGTGACGGCGGCGCGGCGCTCGCGTTCGGCGCGCATTTGTAACTCCATCGACTGCTGGATGTCTCGTGGCGGTTCGATTGCCTGGAGCTCAACGCGGGTTACGTCAACTCCCCAACCGATTGATGCCTCTTCGATGACTTCGCGCATCCGCTTGTTGATGACATCGCGGCTGCCAAGCGTGGAGTCGAGCTCCATCTCACCGACGATGTTTCGAAGGGTGGTCCGGGTGAGCGTTTCGAGTGCGTAGGGCAGGTTCTGTACGGAGTACGTGGCCTTCTGCGGGTCGGCAACTCGATAGTAGATGACGGCGTCAATGTCGATCGTGACGTTGTCCTTGGTGATGACAGGTTGACTCGGGAAGTTGAGTACTTGCTCACGAAGGTCGATGCGCGTCGTATGTCCGGCGGTAATCCGCTTTATTCCGCCGACGTCAGCCTCGAAGTACCGTACGTCAATTGAGCGAGGGACCTCGATGAACGGTAGAAGGATGTTCAAGCCGGAACGAGCTACTCGGTGGAACCGACCGAGACGCTCGATGACCATCACCTCGGCCTGGCCAACGATCTTGAATGACTTGGTAGCCACGAACAACGCGATCAGCGCCACCACGCCGAGAAAAGCCAAGCCTGTCATATAATTCCCCAGTTGTTGAAGCGGAGTCAATATGCAAAAAAAAGCGCCGCCGTGGTATTCCACGGCGGCGGTGCGATCGTTCTGTCTACTACTGTTTCATCGCCATGTTCTGGCGCTGGGCGAGAGCGAAGAGATCTCTTTGCGACTGGCTCTGGCGGAGAATGTCGATTGCCCGCCGGAGTTGTGCATCCTCGGATACTTCGCGGCGCTTCTCGGTCGAATCCCCAAAAGCAATGCGGGCGATGCTCGATCCGAGGAGGCGGTCGATTTCAGCGCCGCCGGCATCGAACATCGGCTTATCTACCTTCACGCCCTGGGCCGCGAGGCGGTCGTAAAGCTCATCGCGCCACGACTTGGAGACAACAAACCCCGGCTGCACCTTGTTCTTGTGCTCGACTGCGTAGTTGACGAGCGTTGCCCGTACTACTTGGGCCTTGGGTGCGAGGAGGTTGAGAAGCTTCTGTTCATTGGTAGTCAAAGTGTCGGGCTGCACGATTACGTCTGGCGTGACAGCGCCGCCACCATAGACGACTCGGCCGCCGTCAGATTTGAATTTCGGGCGTGACTTACGGACGGAATCAGTCTCCATCGAGTCCGGCAGCACCTCGACGAACTGGCCGTCGGGAAGAAGCTTGCGCTCCTTCTGGATAGACCGGCCGCTCGGTGTATACCATTTCGCCGTCGTCATCTTGAGGGCATAGCCACCGTCGAGTGGATAGACTGTCTGGACGAGTCCTTTGCCGAAAGAAGTAGTGCCCACGATCAATGCGCGGTCGTGATCCTGTAGTGCGCCGGCGACGATCTCCGAGGCGGAGGCTGTACGGCCGTCGGTCAGAACCACCAGCGGGATAGTGGGAGCGGTTGGCTGGTCGGTTGCGTAGAAGACCTGCTGGTCTCCGCCGCGGCCGCGGACGCTCGAGATCTCCTGGCCCTTGTTCAGGAACAGATTTGCGACGCTTGCTGACTGATCCAGATAGCCACCGCCGTTGCCACGCAGGTCAAGGATCAGGCCCTTGGCGCCTTCGCCAACGAGTCGTCTGGCCGATGCTTCAAGTTCGTCAGTGGCCGTTTCATTGAACTGCTGCAGCGGGATATAGCCCACCTTCCCGTCGAGCATGATGGCGTAGGGTACCGCCGGAATGCGGACGCTCGCGCGGGTAAACGTCACCGGAATCGGCTCGGCAACTCCGGCGCGGAGAAATTTTACGGACACCTTTGTTCCCGGGACTCCCTTCAAGGCGTCCGATGCCTGAGCAGTGGTCCAACCTCGGGCATTGGCCGTATCGACTGCGACGATACGATCGCCTTCCATTATGCCGGCTTGTTCGGCAGGGGTATGCGGAAAAACCCGCTGAACGGTCACAAATCCCTGAACTTCTCCGATTTCCATGCCGACTCCGCCGTAGCGACCGCCGGTCTGCGCATTGAATGTTGCCAGTTCCTTGGGAGAAAGGAGCATGGAATAAGGGTCGTTCAGCTCGCGAACGAGTCCACGTGCAGCTTTCTCATACAGGGCAGCCGCGTCCACGCTGTCAACGAAACGTCCGGACACGATCTGAAGCACCTGATCGAGGAGGCGGGCTCCGTCACGTGCTTCCTGCTGCTGAACGACGAATCCGCCGGCCAGAATTGGAAGCAGAACCAGGCCGAGCAAGGCGATTTTTCGGGGATTGGACATACTGGCGGTTGGTGGAGTGGTTCTTCTCAAGCTAGTACATACGCCTCGGATTTGTGAGAGTTCCGAGTGCGTGGCCGCAGAGCGGCAACCTGCAGATTGTGTGCTTACACCATGCGGCTGGCGAGAGCGTAGTCGACGAGCCATTCGCGATTGACCTGGCGAAGCGTCGCGCTGCGCACCAGACCGGCACCAACGAGCATCTCGTGCGCGGGCTGAAGGACGCGTTGAAGGTGTGACGGATACCGTTGCGTAAGCGGAAGCTGCTGAGCGAGCTCATCGAGACTGACGCGCCAGGTAACCGTTCCCGATTCGCGAGCTACCTCGAGCAGCCTGTAAAGCCTCCTTGCCACGGGGCTGCTCAACGACTGATACTGCGGCGACGACAAGGCAACCGTGCACCCAGCGGCGATGTTCTCGCGAAGTGTGGGAGAAATGACAATGCGCGCGTCGCCGGGCTCGGATGCTGCAAGGACGGGAAACAGAGTAAACTGTTCGCGGTCAGCGAGCCTTCGCCGCTCGATTGCCACGGAGCTAAGAATGGTGAAGTGGCCATCGAGCGTGGTGTTCGAATGCGCGGCAAAGTAGACTCCTGTCGATTCCAGCATCGTTCTCTCCAGACGATTGAACGCTGAACGAAGCTGGTCATAGGTCCGACCATCAACGCGACGGCCGATGGAGCGGAGAAAAGCATGGAGTGTGAAGCTCACCATGCCATCCGTGGGGAATCCCGCTTCGCTGTAGCGGCGCAGGACCTCAACGTAAACGTCCTGATCAAAGGTACCGGGCAGACGGTCACCGGGATTCGGCAGCACACGCCAGCGGCCACCCGACGCCGGAGAGTAGGTTATTGCTGACTCATCCGCCGAGTCGCTGAGTCGGAAAACTGGAAGGGCTTCAAGCGATCGGTCAAGGATGATCGCTCGAGTCGCCGGGCGACGGCGGGCCGCGAAAGTCATGTCGATGGAAAGTGTTGCAGGGCTGGATGTGCGGCAAGGAGCGATGACCCCTTCGCGCGTGCAGTTAAAGATACAGGGATTCGCACTGGACCACCGGGAAGAATGCGTATCGTCAAACTAACTGCGGCCGTAGCTGCGGCCGCGCTGGGGCTGGTGCTGCTGCTGATCGGGTTGCTGTCCGTTACACGCGGTACACCGGTCAAGCAGGTAATCGCCGAGGGCGACCGCGGTGGTCCTCCGCAGATCAGTGATCCGCTGTTTGCACATACGATCGAGCTGTTTACCGGTACGCATATCGATCAGGGCAACGATGTCCAGGTTCTGCTCGATGGCGATGGGACGTATCCACGACTCTGGAAGGACATGTCCTCGGCGAAACGGACATTGACTGTGCAGCTGTATTACTCGCAGCCGTTGAAGAAGGAATGGGTCGCCGGCTTAAAGAAGGCGGGAGTGGAATTCGCGTGGCTTCGTCCGCTCAAGTGGTACACGCTGCACAAAGCGACACAGCGCTCACATGTGCGGGCGATAGTCATCGACGGCCGAGTCGGTTACACGGGAGGCTTCGGACTGGCTGATTACTGGCTCGGCGACGGGCATCACGAAGATCAGTGGCGCGAGACGAACGTTCGATTCGAAGGTCCCACCGTGGCGGCGCTCCAGGCGGCTTTCGCATCTGCGTGGGCTGAAGCAACCGGCTAGCTGCTGACCGGGGACATGTTCTTCCCGCCGATGGCATTCGGTGATGGCGGGAATGTCAACGCCGGGCTGATGCACAGCATTCCGACAATCGGGAGCACTCCTGCAGAGCGTTACCTGGCGCTGTCCATCGCCGGTGCGCGGAAGTCGCTCTATATCACCAACTCCTACTTCGTTCCCAACGATGACTTCTGCAATCTGCTGGTCAAAGCGGTGAAACGTGGTGTGGATGTCCGGGTGCTCACGGTCAACTCGAAGACGGACGTAAAGACCACATGGTACGCCGGGCGTGCTCTATATGAGAGACTGTTGAAGGACGGAGTGCGAATCTACGAATACCAGCCGACGATGATGCACGCGAAAACGCTGGTGGTGGACGGACGATTCTCAGCAATCGGATCGATGAACTTCGACAACCGGTCAATGACGTTCAACAACGAATCCCAGGTTCTGGCTCTGGACCCCGAACTCGGACAGAAAATGGACTCGATCTCCGAGGGGATGAAACTTGAGACGTTCCGCAAGCGGCCATGGCCTGGCAAGGTGCTTGAATGGGGCGCTCAGAAGCTGAGACGACTTCTCTAGGGCCTGTTCGGTCCAAGGGGACGCGCTGCCTGATGCTACCGGATATCCGCTCTTCCTAGGGCAGCGCGCACCGCTTCGCGCATGGCGATGACCGCCTCTTCGCGAGCGGCGGGCAAGTCATCACGAATATGCAACTCGATCCCATCGGCCACCGGAGCTCTTCGCCAGCTGAAAGACTGGTCATCGTCGTGCGCAACAGCGGTGTCGGCGCCGGCAGTCAGGGCGGGTGCGAGTGAGCTCGAGATCCGTCTCTCGAGAGCGTCACCGGTGAGCTCATGCATCTCCTGCTTGATCGTCTCCAAGCTCTGTCCTTCGCGCTGCCTGATCTTGATCGCCAGGAGCTGAAGCAGGTGGCGATAATTGTATGTTGCGGCTGTCCCGGTTCCTTCGGGGCGATCGAGTAATCCACTTGCAACGTAGAATCGCACGGAACGTGCGCTCGGAGCTGCACGGGCCGATGAGTTCGTCGGCCGCATGCCGGCCGCGTCTACGAGCGCGGTGACGTGAGCGGCAAGGCCACGGGCGTTCCAGGGAGCGTGCTGGGCGTGGGCGCGGAGGAGAGCGACTGGCGATTCAGCCATGTGGATAGGATAACATTAAAATCGTCGGGCCGCTCATCATGAGGGAGATCACCAGCCGGTGAGAGAACGGCCATTTCAAGATCCGGTTTGAGGGCGCGGAATCCACGAGACTCCTCCACTGGTGCAGCGGCGCCTTCCTCTCCCCAGACGAGAAGCGCCGGCTGTGTCAACCGTCTCAGCGCCTGGCGAACGTCGATGTTGAGGTGTCCGGAAATGAATGCGGCTGGTGCATGGCGAGCACCGCGCTGATGTGAAGTCCAGTAGTAGATGTCGACCAGCTCATCGGTTACGATCGAGTCGTCGGAATAGGTTTTCTCGAGAAAATGTCGAATGCTTCGTCGTGAGACGAGGGTGTTGAACATCGCGGTTCCGACTATCGGAGCTTCGACGGCCAGCTGGCCGGCCCCGCCGGCGATCCCGGCGGACCGATTCAGGCGGACCAGTCCGGTCGGAGCGATGAGAGCCACCGCCGGGAATCGTTGTGGATCTCGCGCGCCAAGGACGATCGCATAAGCTCCGGAGAGGGAAGTAGCGACAAGAACGCAAGGATCGCTCACAACCTGGTCGACGAAATCGGAAATGAGCGAGATATAAAGTCTCGCGGAATACCGAATCGCAGGTCTGTCGGATCGCCCGAACCCGAGAAGATCCAAAGTAAAGACGGTATTCGAGAGAGCGAGATAATCCACGTTGTCGTGCCACTCGTACGACCAGGCGGCTGCATGTATGCCGTGGATGAGAAGAAGCGGGGGTCCCTTGCCGCGTCGGGTGAACGATATTCGTCGCCCGCGCCAATCGAATCCTCCCTCTTCGCCCCCAATGAGATTGGTGAGCTCGTCTACTCCCTTGCGGGCGAAGGCATTGTAGGCTGCCGCAGCGCCGAGTATCGCGCCACCCGACATGACGATCTTGCGCCAGCGATTATTGTTTTCGTCCATCAGCCCTCTGCGGGATGCGCTGCCGATCGAATCGCGCAGTGCGCGACGGTGGCCAGAAGCCGGAATCTATCGGCGACCGCTTCTCCTGGATGATCCTCGCTTCGACCCCGAGCGGGAGCCACCCGATTTCCTCGTTCCAGCTTTACCGGCACGGCGCGACGCCGGTTTTCGTGACGCGCTTGCACCACGGCCGCTACGCGAGGACGCCTTTCGCGTGCTGCGACTCTTCCTCGATGCTGTCTTTTTCGACGCTGTCTTCCTCGAACTACCAGCCTTCCTGGCGGAGCGCTTTGCAAGCTTGGCTTTGGGCAGCGCGGCTTTCCGACGTGTGGCCTTCTTTGCGGCCGCCTTCGGCTTTGCAGCCGACTTCGTTTTCGCAACCGCCTTGGGTTTCGCTGAAGCCGAGGTGGGCCTGGTCGCTGCAGTCGTCTTCGGGCGACCCGAGGTGGCTGATGACTTTCGGCCGGCACCGTCGTCCCTTGGCTTGCCGCCGGATATGGAATTGCCACGTGGGTGAGCCGACATGTCGCGGCCACCGGCGCCCGGGGTCTCGGCCTTGACGACCGCATCAGGCTCGTCGAACAAGCTGCCGCCCGTTGCGTCGAACACAGAGCCGGAATCCCGCGCGGTAGCGGTGCTCATGGCCGCCTTGTCGCGGTTTGCATTGGTAGATCCTTTGGGCCTTCCGCGTCTGCCGCGGGGCGCGCCACCTCCGAAAAGATCCGCTTCCTCCTCGTCGTCCTCTTCGACGTCATCGGCATCAGCCGTGTGTCCCTCCTCCTCATCTTCGTCATCGACTTCATCAGCGCTGTCCCAGAGGCGATCGCTGTGATCCTCGTTTATCGCCCAGCCGCCGTTCTCCTCATCTTCATCATCTTCGAATGGCCGCTTTCCCCGGCCAAAACCGCCGAGATCGTCCGAATCGTCGTCCTCGGCGAGCCTCAGCGGCTCTTTGTTCTCATCGCTGCGTGACATACTTCCCCCTTGTTGCGTTTCAGTGTTACCGAACCGAGTCGCGACGGATGATCGGATCGCCAATGTGCACGTCGCGTGCCTTATGCGTGTTGTTTGCTGTAGCCGTGAGTACCGCTATGTCTCCGAATACAACGACACTCGGATGACGTCAAGTACATTATTCGTCTACGAACTCGATAGTGACAGGATGGGGGATAATTCCGGACTCCACGCCCCGTTGCAGGAAGAGGCGTATCGCTTCCCGGCCACGCTCGCCGTAGTCCAGCGTCCACTCGTTTACGTACATGCCCACGAACGTGTCGGCGTCCCGGCGCTCAAGTCCTCGAGCGTAGCGCATCGCGTGATCGAGTGCGCTGGTACGGTGGTCGAGGCCGTAGGCAATGCTGGCCTTGAGGTGACGTGAGACCTTCTGCTTGAGAGTCTCATCGAGGTCCTTCCGAATGACATTTCCCCCAAGGGGTAGTGGCAGGCCCGTCTCCTGGAACCACCATTCACCCATGTCGGCGACGAGATTCAGACCCTGCGCTCCGTAAGTGAGCTGGCCCTCGTGAATAAGGAGCCCGGCATCGACTTCTCCGCGAAGAACCAACTCATCGATCTGGTCAAAGGGTGTGAACACAGCCTCGAAATCGGGCTCGTAAAGACGCAAGGCCAGATAGGCACTGGTAAGTGGACCGGGAACGGCGATTCTCCTGCCCCGGATGTCGCGTTTGTTCATGGGCGACGGCGTTACGAGCTTTGGCCCATAGCGGTCGCCCATCGACGCACCATGCGGGAGAAGAGCGTAGCGGTCCGAGAGGTACGCGTAGGCATGGATCGATACAGCGGTGACCTCGAGCTCGCTCCGTAACGCACGCTGATTCAGGGTCTCGATGTCCTGAAGCTCGTGGACGTACTCAACGTCTTCGGCGTCGACTTTCCCTTCAGCAAGCGCGTAGAACATGAACGCATCATCCGAGTCGGGACTATGCGCGAGGTGTATCACGGCACCGCTCATTTACCTGCTCCCGACGGAACGTCGGGCATCACCGAGAGCGTTGTTGATGTCGTTCTGATGTAGATCGTATTCGGGAAGTTTTTTCGCCATCTCCGTCTTCTCGACAGCGAGAAGTCTGGCCTCGTACTGCTTACGCGCGGCAGCATTGCCAGAGAGGGATTCGATTCGAGCGCTGAGTATCAATCCGAGGAGATGATTTGGACTGGTGTGAAGAATGGTATCGGCCTGTGCCTTGGCAAGCGGCAATGCGCCGGCAAGCTCGGCAATGCGCCCCAGGTCGTAGCGCTGGTCAGCAGACAGGGGGGAGAGCATCTGATATGCGCTGATCGCCATCGGCGCGAAGAAAAGAACACTGTCCGACTTTCCCTGGCTGTTCAGGAGCATCACCCGATTGAAAAGGCGCTCAGCTTGCTGCTCGGGAGACAGTGCGGAAATATCCGGTGCACGGATTGGCGATGTGCCACCGCTGGCAGCGTCGCCACCCGCGGGAGGCGCAATTCGGCTGTCGACTCCAGTCTGAGTCAGGGCGTTCTGGGGCCCGCCGTCTCCGCGGTCGGAACTGAAGAACTTGCCGGCTGACATCGCCAGGAGAGCGAGCAGGGCAGTTCCTGCTACAGCCCACGGAAGGGGAGAGGAAGACCTGCGAGGAGTTGGATACAGGTCGGTGGGCGCAAGCGAAGGAAATGCCGCTGCGACCGACCTGCCACAGCGATGGCAGAAGTGCGCGCCGGGTGAAAGGGCCGCATCACACCCGGCGCATGCAACTGATGCCATGGTTGCGCCGCAGTTTGCGCAAAAATGACCGGATCCTGCCGTGCCACAGACCGAACAGACAGCTTCAGAAGGAGGAGACGTCATGGCCTACAAAGTACACGGGCCATGGCGCCGACGCAGGTTATCTAGACCGGAGGGGATTTGAAGCCTTATTCGTGCATTTGTGACATAAATTCTTGCGTCCTTACCCGGTTTTGTGGACTAAACAGCCCGAATCAGACACAATTCGTGCATGATATGCACATTTAAGTTGACATCCCAGTTCTCGAGCCATAGCTTCCGCGCTTCCCAATCCCCGCCCCCGCCACGTAGAGGTCGCATTGCCACCCAAATCACGCGCAGCTATGCCGGATACCGCCGGCGCCGGCAAGAAAGACATTCTTGGTCTTGCCGAGAAAAACAACGTTCACTTTCTACGGTTGCAGTTCACGGACATCCTCGGGATCAACAAGAACGTCGAGATCCCGCAGACTCAATTCGAGAAGGCGCTCGACGGCGACATCATGTTCGACGGCTCTTCGATAGAAGGCTTCGTTCGAATCGAGGAATCGGACATGCTACTCGCTCCGGACCTTTCGACATTCCAGGTATTTCCATGGGGAGACCCGGACAACAGAGTCGCCCGACTCATATGTGACATAACGACGCCGGACGGGGAACCCTTCGACGGCGATCCACGAGGGGTGCTCCGCCGACAGCTGGATCGTGCGAAGCGGCTCGGTTTCAGCACGATGAACGCGGGAATGGAAGCCGAGTTCTTCATGTTCAAGCTGGGTCCGGACGGCGAAGCGACGACGGTGACGCATGACGTGGGCGCCTACTTCGATCTCGCACCGGTGGATCTCGGAGAGGATGCAAGGCGTGCCGTGGTCGACGTACTCGAACAGATGGGATTCGAAGTCGAAGCAGCTCACCACGAGGTAGCGCATGGCCAGCACGAGATCGATTTTCGATACGCCGATGCGCTTAAGACCGCGGACAACATTGCAACATTCCGATTCGTTGTGCGTCATGTGGCACAGCAATTCGGCTTGATGGCGTCGTTCATGCCGAAGCCGGTATACGGGCAGAACGGAAGCGGAATGCACACGCATCAGTCGCTGTTCCGCGGAAAGGAAAATGCCTTCTGGGACAAGAGCGCGAAGTGGGAGCTGTCGCAGACCGCGCTGCATTACATCGGCGGCCTTCTGAACCACGCCCGCGGCTTCTGCGCGATCACCAACCCGCTGGTCAACTCGTACAAGCGTCTCGTTCCTGGCTTCGAGGCACCAGTAAACGTCGCGTGGTCGATGCGAAATCGAACACCGATGATTCGCATTCCTGACCGTCGGGGACTGGGGACGCGTTGCGAGCTTCGCATTCCGGATCCGTCGGCCAATCCGTATCTGGCGCTGGCGGTGCAGCTCGCGGCCGGCCTCGATGGCATCGAGAAGAAGACGGACGCGCGCGAGCCGGTGAACACCAACATCTGGGAAATGTCGCATCGAGAGAAACGGCGACTGAAGATCGACGACGTCCCGCACAATCTCGAGGAAGCATGCAACGAGCTGGAGCGCGATCAGGTGATCAAAGACGCGCTGGGCGAGCACATCACGGCGAACTTCCTCGAAGCGAAGAGACAGGAGTGGCAGGAGTACATCACGCAGGTTTCCCAGTGGGAGCTCGACAACTACCTGGCGAAGTACTGAGCCGGTTGCGCGACTAACGATGCAAGCCGGCAGCGACGTGATGCTGCTGGCTTTTGCGTTTGGCGGCGTAATACAACGCAGTGTAGATTCGCGGCAGATGAATCCGTCCGAGCAGGAGCCGCCGTATACCCGTGAGATTCGGTCGAACGCCGAGGATGTGGCGTTGATCCGGAGGATGTGTGACGCGGACGAAACGGCGCTTGGAGCGCTCTACGATCGGTGGATGCGGTCCTTGTATTCCCTCGTATTCCAGCTGCTCAAGGACGGGGATGAGGCGGAGGACGTAGTCGAAGAGACCTTCTGGCAGGCGTGGCGGAAGGCAGCGTCGTACGAGCCGTCACGAGGGGCTGTCTCAACGTGGCTCCTCACGATTGGCCGACGACGCGCGCTCGATCGATTGCGTGCGAAGGACCGGCGGCGCGAAGAGCCAATGGCTCGCGAGGGGCGTATTCTGGCTGACATGACGTCACCTGGACCAGACCCGGCGGAAGCAGCCGAAGGAGCTGAACGTCGAGTTCACGTGCTTGCTGCGCTTCGGAGCCTGCCCGAAGAACAGCGGGAGGTGGTGGACCTCGGATACTTCCAGGGACTTAGTCAAACGGAAATCGCTGAGATCACGGGGCAGCCCCTCGGGACGGTGAAGACGAGGATGCGGTTGGCAATTCAGAAGTTAAGGGAACCACTATCGATGTATCGCGAGAGCGCAGAGTGACAAGTCCAAGCCACGAAGAAGCGTATTCCGAGCTGGCAGCTGTCGCGCTCGATGCGGTGCCCTCGAAGTTGAGCACGGCTGTGCGTGAGCACGCTTCGGCGTGTCCGGAGTGCGGGCCCGAGCTCGTCGCGATGGAGGAGACAGTCGCGCTTCTGGGACAGCTTGCGCCTCAGCATGCCATGAATCCCGGACATGGCGCGGGAATCAGATCGCGTCTCCTGATGCGGGCACGTGGAGAGCGGGAGTCACGATCGTCCGCAGCTCCTGGGCGCCCGGATCTGTCGCGCGGCGTCGCCAGTCTCACCGGGCTGGGGCACAAGCTCACCCCAGGCTCGCAACGCGCAGTTGAGGAGGAAGTTAAGAAGGCACTCCCGTCGCAGAGGCGGAGACCGATGTTCTCGTCGGGACTCGGTCTGCTTGCGCTCGCTGCGGTGGTGGCTTTCGTCGCGGCAACTGCGCAGCTCCTGCGGGTGACTTCCGATCGAAACGCGATGCGAGCGGAACTGGCGGCCCGGGCCAGTACGCCGGTCAAGACCGACAGCGTAAAGCCGGCGCGTTCCGAAAAAGAGGAGCTTGTCGCCGCGATGGCAGGCCCTGATGTCAAGATAGTTCCCCTGATGAGCAAGAGCTCGACACGAATGGGGCGAATGTTCTGGAACCGCTCGTCGAACGACTGGACGATGGTCGTCTACACGATGCGTCCCCCGAAGCCGGGCATGACGTACCAGGTCTGGCTCGTCACGGATAACGCCAAGATCTCGGCAGGCACATTCAACCCCGATTCAACAGGGCACGCATTCATGCAGGCGAAATACGCTCTCGACCGAAATGCGCTAAAGGCTATTGCGGTGACGGAGGAGCCAGCAGGAGGGATGCCCGCGCCAACGGGCGTGATCCTCGTCTCGGGCTCAGCGAGTCCGTAGGTCGACGAGGACTACTTCCTTTTCGACGATTTTCTGCCGGTAGCCTTGCGTGGGACCTTGGCGCCCTTCTTCCTCGCCTCGCCGGACGTTTTCTTTCTTACAGCCACTGGGAATTCTCCTCGATGAGTCGTTACAAGCCTCAAGATCGGTACGCGGTGCGGCGCTTGCACTAAGCGGGTAAACACGGCCCTCTTTTGCAAGAGGCGAGCCTTTTCCCGCATCCGACACACGGGTAGACGGTGCCATATCGGTATGGAAGGCCAGCGTCATCTTCGTCAATCCTGCCTTCACTGTTGAGTGAAGCCGGACGACTGCGGTCATTCGTCCCGCCGTTCCGGTTCACGTCGTTCTTTTCGCCTGAGAATACGCTGCTTTGCGTGCTGGCCGCCAAGGCATCGCTGCGGGCAACGCAGAGATGCTCGGCTTGACTCGACGCGCATGATTCACTCGCGCGTAGTCTTGGCTCCGCCTTTCTCAATGACGCACCCGATACACTCGCCACCGCCGCCCCCGATGGATCGGCGTCTTTTGCCTACCTGCTGATGGCGGGCGAATTCTCACTCGACAGTGACAGGCCGAAGCGAAAAGATCGACGGGAGAGCGAAAAGGTGCGAATCATCTGCTCGAGATTCGCGCGCCGTGGTGTGGCGGCAATGGCGTCAATCGATGGCTCGATTCCGATCAGGGCGTGGCTGCTCGATCGCTGGGACGAAATGCGCCTGCGCGCATTCCTTCACGGGCCTATAACGCAGATGGCCGATTCGCAGGCATGAAATTGCTCAGAGTCGGGGAGCCGAATGACCTTGGAGATATGTATCTCCGACGTCTCGCGTGTGAGCACCAGGTGCGGGTCAACATGTCGGATCTCAAAGCGCTCACGAAACTCGGGCGGGCATCTCGTCCTTCACGAGTTCCGGAGCATGCCGCTCGGAGAATCGCTGGATGCCCTCGAGAGTCGCCATGCAGAAAGCGGCCCACGAAAAACCGATCACGACCCCGGCGACAACATCGGACGGATAATGAACGCCGAGGTAAACACGGCTGGTGCAGATCAGCAGAATTACGAACGCGGCAAAGAGCATCGTCAACCATCGTGCCCATCGCCGTCTCTGAAGCCGCGTAGCGAGGTATGCAACCGTGCTGTAGACGATGGCGGCGCTCATCGCATGGCCGGAGGGGAATGACGAACTGAACACCTGCGTTCCCCACGAGAAGATGTGAGGACGGGGTCGGTCGAAGCGGAGCTTGAGGATGAGATCCAGAAGCGACCCTCCTCCCGTTGCGACGAGCAACAGCAGTGCTGAGTACTTGTGGCGCGTGAGTGTCAGGAAAAGGGCGGCCACCCCGACGATCATCATGACGACGGTCGTCGTCCCGAGAGCCGTGATCTCGAGCATCGCCTCGTTGATGACGGGAGTTTGGTGCGTCGAGACCCATCCCAGCACCGCTTCGTCGAAGACCTGTGTACCTCCGGCCATGACGTATTCGGCCAGCTCTGAGAAGACCCAGGTCCCGGTAGCGGCGACGACGACTCCAGCGACGAGGAAGATTCCAAGCGCTCCGAGAAAACTGCCGGCGCGGTCGAAAAGTGCGTCCAGCGCTTTGAAGGCGGGATCGCCGCGCAGCCTGGGACCTGTGCCAGCCTCCGTGGAGTCTTTCCGCCTAGTCATGGCAGCCCAGTTTGCACTTGCCGGGCCTGTCTCTACTTTCCGCGCTCATGCCGATTCAGCTCCGCCGCTCGCTTACGACGCTTTCGCTGGTAGCGGTGATGTTCTTCAATGTATCCGGCGGGGCGTTCACCATAGAATCGCTGATTGTCAGCGTCGGCCCCGTTATCGGGCTCGTCACTCTGACTCTCGTGCCGCTGCTATGGTCGCTCCCCGAGACACTGATCATCGGCGAGCTCGCCAGCATGCTGCCGGAAGAGGGTGGGTATTACCGCTGGGTATATCACGCGTTCGGTCCATTCTGGGCATTTCAAAACGGGTGGTGGACATGGATGTATTCGCTGATGGATATGGCGATCTATCCGGTGCTGTTCAACCAGTATCTATCATTTTTCATTCCGGGTATGGATGTCACAGCTCAATGGATCGTCTCGTTGGCCGTGATCTGGATTGCGACTGGAATCAACTTGAGAGGTGCCGGCAGGGTAGGGGTGGTATCTGTCGTGACAGGCGGCTTCATTCTCCTGGTTTTTCTGCTGGTCTCGATGGGAGCGCTGCCGCACGTGGCGCATGCTCCGTGGCAATTGTCCGGCAGGGGACAGGGAGTTGCGACAAGCGGCATCGGCGTTGGAATCTCGATCGCATTGTGGAATTACATCGGGTGGGACAATGCCTCGACGGTGCAGGGTGAAGTGCGCGATTCGTCGCGAAGCTATCCGCGCGCTCTCGCGATCACACTTCCACTGGTAACGCTCGGCTATCTGCTGCCTGTTTCGGCGGCATTGGCGGCGACCGATTGGACAAAATGGCGTGAAGGTGGATGGCCGGAGATAGCGAGGATGGCAACGGGCTCACTTGGCGGGCCTCTTTCGGTGCTGGTCGCCGCTGCGGGAATGGTGAGCGCACTGGCGCTCTTCAACGCGCTCCTGCTCTCTTACTCGAGGATTCCCTTCGCGATGGCAAACGATCGCCTGCTCCCGGCGAAGCTCGCCAAGCTGGACAGCCGGTCTACTCCACGGAACGCCGTGCTCGTATCGGCGGTGTGCTATTCGTTCTTTGCACTGCTGTCGTTCGTTCATCTCGTGGTCGCCGACGTGCTTCTTTATTCGATGGCGCTGTTTCTCGAATTTGCGGCACTGATCGCGCTGAGAAAACGTGATCCAGAGCTGCGCGGCAGCTTCCGAATTCCCCTAGGCACAGGTGGCGTAACCGCGCTTGCGCTGCTCCCTGCGCTTATTCTTGTAGGTGTTGTGGCGATGGAGATGACGGACGGAGACTACGGTGGGCCGGCGATTATCGGCGCCCTCGCCACTGTGCTACTGGGACCGCTTGGTTACAGCATCGTCAAACGACAGGCCGCTCGTGTTGATCAGTGGTGACTGCGGCGATCGGCATGCCTGCGCTCGGTAGAGCGTCTGTCTCTAATTCCCCTGATCCGAACCCATCTCCACGTGGCGAATACGGAGAGTATGGCAACGATCCAGTAAAGGGGAACGACAACTTCGTGGAACGCCGGCATCGAAATCTCGAACCAGTAGATCAGTCCGGTGACGACTAGCGCGACGATCCACGATGTAACCAGCGGGGCGAAGCGCCGGTGAAAGAATGTCGGCCTAGACTCGCCATTTGGCGACTCGGGGACTGTCATCAGCTAATTGTATCGTCGCAGTCAGTGATTGTCAGAGGCAGGACGGCCGGCAGATCTCAGGTCCGGCTAGCGAGCCGCCGCAAGGGCTCGCCGATCAGACGGTAGGTGTCCCAGCCCTCGACTTGCATCGCACCTATGTGTATGTAGAAATCGATCGCAAGCTGGTTCCATTTCAGTACCTGCCACTCCATGCGGCCGCAATCACGCGAAACTGCAATTTCTGCGAGTGCGGACAGGAGCGCATATCCGACTCCCTTCCCGCGTGCCTCGGGCATTACGAAAAGATCTTCCAGAAAAAGCCCGCGCTGGCCGAGGAAAGTCGAGTAGTTGTGGTAGAACAATGAGAAGCCAATGGGAGTTTCACCGTCGTACGCAAACAGCACCTCCGCAGCAGGAGGACGTCCGAAAAGTGTGTCGCGAATGCGTTGTTCGGTGGCGATACACGCGTCCGTCAGGTGCTCACGGCGAGAGTATCGAACTGGCGCCAGGCACTGTCAATGACATCTTTCTCGTTGAAACACACTCCAACATGAGCTGTCGAAATGCGCTCTGACCGAATTGCTGTAGGACTAACACTCGCCTTTCTTGCATGCGCTCCAACCGCCCAGCGTGAAGGTGAGCCTTCGGAAGTCAGCGAGCAGCCGCGGCTGCCAACCGGTGCGCGGCTCGATCCGGCTGGCCGGTCTGTCGAGGTGGGGTCAATGCCGCTGGCTCTCGCGCTCTCGCCGGATGAAAGGCGAATCGTGATCCTGCTCAACGGATGGCGTGAGCAGGGAATCCAGGTTCTCGACCGGGGAACGGGGAAGATTCTGCAGACAATTCCGCAACCGGCAGCATTCCTCGGAATCGTGTTCAGTCCGGACGGGAATTCACTCTACGCATCGGGTGGCAATGAGGATGCGGTATATCGCTACAGCTGGACGAATGGCAGCGCGACGCTCGCTGCTACCATTCCGCTGGCGAGAAAGGCGAGGGACTCATCGGGTACGCGATATCCTGCCGGCATCGGTCTGTCGCCGGATGGTAAGAGGCTGTACGTCGCGGAGAATCTGGCCGATTCGTTAGCCGTCGTTGACCTCACGACCGGCAAGGTGATGCAAAGATTCGCGACTGAGCGATATCCATACGGGGTCGTGGTCGCGAAGGACGGCTCGGTCTATGTCTCCGCCTGGGGTGGCTCGACGGTCTCTGTGTTTCGCCCGAATGCTGCAGGTCGGCTGCAGGATAGCGGCAGGCTGACTGCGGGACGGCATCCATCCGCGATGGCGCTCTCGCGCGACGGAAGCAGATTGTTCGTCGCTTCGGGCAGCACGGACCAGATCGCTGTTATCGATACACGAGCGAGTCGCATCATCGCGACACTCGACGATCCACCGCCAGCCGGGCCACACGAAGGAAGCACTCCCAACGGTCTCGCGCTCTCTGCAGACGGACGAAGGCTCCTCGTCGCCGAAGCCGATAACAATGCGGTTGCCGTATTCGATCTGTCTGCCTCAACAGCCGGTGTGAGCGAAGTAACGGAACGCACCGAAGACAGGCTTGCGGGCAGAATTCCGACGGGATGGTATCCGTCGGCACTCGTAACAGCGGGTGATTCGCTGTTCGTTGTAAATGGAAAGGGAAATGGAACAGCCCCCAACCCAACCGGTCCGCAGCCGAACCAGCTTCAGGACAAGAATCCCCGGGGCTATACACTCGGACAACTCTCGGGCACACTCACCTTGGTCGCGACCGCGAAGGCTGGTGCCATCGAGCTGGGCGGTTACACGCGGCGAGTTGCCAATGCCAACGGCTGGAACTCATCTCATCTCGCACGGCATTATCCGCCGATCGAGCACGTCGTCTACATCATCAAGGAAAACAGGACGTACGATCAGGTACTCGGTGATCTGCCGATTGGTGACGGGGACAAGTCGCTGCTCTTCTTCCCCAGGTCTGTCTCCCCCAATCATCACGCGCTTGCCGAACGATTCGGTGTATTCGACAGGTTTTTCGTAAACGCGGAGGTGAGCCCTGACGGGCACAACTGGTCAACTGCGGCATATGCGACGGATTATATCGAGAAGACAGTTCCTTCGAATTACTCGCATCGCGGCCGGACGTACGACTACGAGGGCACCAATCGGGGAGCGATTACCGAGGACGACGTCGCCGAGCCGGGGAGTGGCTATCTGTGGAACCTCGTCCAGCGCCGAGGGATCACGTTCCGCAACTATGGGGAATTCGTCATTCCGTTCGATCTTCTTCCGGACGGCACTCGTCCACCCGGGTATCAGTCTAACAAGCCGTATCTGCGCGAGCACACCAACGAGAGATTCCCGGGCTTCAGTCTCTCGATCAAGGACCAGCTGAGAGCGGACATCTGGATTGCCGAGCTGGGCGATTTCGAGAAGGCCGGTAAAATGCCTGCGCTCGAGATTGTACGGCTGCCGAATGACCATACTGGAGGTCTGGTTGCAGGAAGACCGACTCCGTTCGCGTTCATGGCGGACAACGATCTGGCGCTGGGAAGAATAGTCGAAGCGCTATCGAAGACGCAGTTCTGGAAGAGCAGTGTGATCTTCGTCCTCGAGGACGATGCGCAGAACGGATCGGATCATGTCGACTCGCACAGATCGCCGATGTTCGTGATCTCGCCCTATAGCAGAGGCGGAGTGTCTCATTCATTTGCGAATACGACGGATGTACTGGCGACGATCGAGGAGCTCCTGGGCTTGGGCCGGCTGTCGCAGTTCGACCACTACGGCCGGCCGCTCACGGATATCTGGAGAGACACGCCGGATCTCAGACCATATGCAGTCCTGACGCCGTCGGTCTCGCTCGACGACAAGAATCCAAGAACAGGAATCGGAGCGCGAGAATCACGACTGCTGGCGCTGGAGAAGGAGGATGAGGCCGACGAGGACCTTTTCAATCGCATCCTCTGGCGAGCGATCAAGGGCGAAGGGCGCCCGTATCCGGGTCCGAAGCGGATGTCAGCGCTGGAGTATCGGAGGTAGCGAGACCTCGGGGGTCCGGCTAAGATAATCAAGTGCCCGTGCGTCCCAGCGCACAGGCATTTTCTTTCGGCGCCGTGGCCAAGTGGTAAGGCGGCAGACTGCAAATCTGCTATTCGTCGGTTCGATTCCGACCGGCGCCTCTCTCGCCTCTACTCAGGAACCCAGCAGGGCCCGCTTCCTGCCAGCGGTGGATGCGCTGCCAGCAGTTTGGAGAGCGTCGCCGTAGTACGAGCATCTACCCCCAAGATCACATGATCCAATACGCACTTCTGTTGCAGGAAGCCGAAGCGCATGTCACTCTCGGAAAGATGGCGCTCGAATATGTCGGATTTCTGTCGTATTTCGCCGTCTATGGCGCTCTCGGCTTCCATTTCCAGGTGTTGAAGACGCTCCGAAGAGAAAGTGGTATCCGTGTCGCCGGTAGTGCGGTCGATCGTGTCGACCGTCGCGCCGGGACGATTGGATTTGTGGGCTCACTGCTAATGGTTCTCACTCTCGTCGCAGGATTGTCAGAACGTGCCAGCGCGAAAGGCATCTCAATGATGGATGTAGTGAGCGCCGGCGGCGAGAGACAGATATTCCAGATTGTGTGCATCGCAATCTTCGTCATCAGTTTCGCGCTTGCCGCGCAGCGCATGCAGGCAGCGTGGCTGGCAGCGTGCGTCACCGCCGCCGCATTCGCACTGCGAAACATTGTCACGGGCAGATGGTTTTCGCTCGTGAATCCATTGCATGAAGTCGCAGCTTCGCTCTGGCTGGGGACACTGACGGTCCTGGTATTTGCGGGTCTTACGTCCGTACGGCGGGGGACGACATCGCGCAACGAGCGCGGCCGCCTCGTCGCCGAGATGGTATCGCGTTTCTCGCCGCTCGCCTTGAGCGCGGCCGCGCTTCTTGGCATCACGGGAGTGACAACAGCGTGGCGTCACCTGAAGCATCTAGACTCTCTCTGGACGACGCCCTATGGTTACGCACTCGACGTAAAGCTGTGTGTAGTGTTGATCGTCGTATCGCTCGGCGCCTGGAACTGGCGTCGGATGAAGCCTCGTCTTGGCGGCGAAGAAGCAGCCATTGCTATCAGACGGTCAGCAACGGCGGAGCTGAGCTTCGCGGCGGTTGTCCTTGCCGTGACGTCACTGCTCGTGAGTGTGCCAAGCCCTGGACCGTCAGGGCCACCCGGCGCCAGGGGGGCGTCGAAAACAGCCAGTGCGCCGGAAGTGCTGAAAAAATGAGCGGGCTAAGATTATCTGGAAGTGCGATAATCTCTTGACCGCTGGCATGCCGTCAAGCGCCCCCAGACGCCGAGCTATTTCTCCGTCTTATCGAGTGCCGCCGAGTTGATGCAGTAACGGAGACCTGTCGGAGCAGGCCCGTCGTCGAAGACATGGCCCAAGTGCGCGTCACACTTGCTGCAGAGTACTTCAGTTCGGGTCATGAACAGTGTCTTATCGCTTTCGGTGCTGACGCTGTCGGGAGATGCCGGTTCAAAGAAGCTCGGCCAGCCCGTTCCTGAATCGAACTTGGCGTCCGAGTCGAAGAGCGTGTTCCCACAGCAGACACAGCGGTAGATACCCGGCCCGCCGGAAGAATTGTACTTGCCGGTAAAGGGCGGCTCGGTGCCCTTCTTACGGGTTACGCGGTATTGATCGGGAGACAGCTGCTGCCGCCACTCCTCATCGGTCTTGTGAATCTTGTCCGCCATTTTTTGAATCGCCTCGTTGAGTGAGTCCGTAGTCTTCATTGGGGGGTACTTCCTGGCACTCTGTTGTACGATGGAACAATGACAATCGGTTTGGAAGTAGCGTGATACACTGGCGAATGGCAGCCGTGGTGCACCCGGACATATTAGTAATCTCCCAGAAACCTTCGAGGCAGTGATCCTGACCCTGGCCGGTAGGGCATTTCGTGCAGGAATCGCCAGTGCGCTTGTTCTGGCGAGCGCAGGGTGTGCGTCGAAGCCAATCGAAGTCAACACCGCCGCGATTCTGACGCTTGACACCACCCGAGTCCCGGTTCGCATGCGCAAGCAGGCTCCGGCGAAAACCTTCTGGGCGGCGATGACGAACCTCAATCCGGATTACCCCGCGGGGCATCCGACGACTCCCGACGAGCAGAAATTCGCAGACGGGCTGCGGATGATCATGACGGGAGAGCCTGACGATGCAGAGTTGCTGTTCGACAGTCTCGGGCGCCACACGGAAGACCCTATGGTGCGCTCCGCGTCGCACATCTTGCTGACTGCGACTCTCCAGTATCAGGACAAGTGGAAGGAGCTGGCCGAAATTGCCCCGACGGGGCAAGCGGAAACGGATTCTCTGGATCGCGACCGAGCCGGCGTGGAGCGCTGGGCTGCTGCTTTCAAGAACCTTCCGACCCGGAGCCTGACTTTCCCGCCGAATCGCGTCGTCATGCCGTTGAGTCTTTCGGCTGCGGCGACGCCGGTAATCCCGGTGCAGATCAACGGCAAACTGCTGCATTTCTGGCTCGACACCGGATCCAGCATGTCGATTGTCGCCTCTGACGTGGCTGCAGAATGCGACGTAACCCCTCTGGTCAGAGACACCCTCGAAGTAGCGACGGCAACAGGAAGGATTGCAGCTCAGCCGGCAGCGATCAAACGCATCGACATTGGCGGAATATCGATCGTGAACTCGACCGCCATGATCGTCGCAAAGGAGTTGATGCAGGTTCGGGCGGGGAACATCGACAACCTGGCCGGCGCGATGAAGATCGATGGCATCATTGGCTTCGACATCATCAGCCGGCTGAACGTGCAGGTCGATTACAAGGCGGGGAACGTCCGGCTGGCAAAACCGGTGCGAGCCGAACCGGGGCGAAGCGGTCCACGAAATCTGTTTTGGGTGGGAACGCCGATTGTCCGCCTCATTGGACCGGGTGGCATCCCGCTGCATCTTGGTTTGGACACAGGCTCGCAGGAGACGTATGCGAGCGAGCGGATGCTCGATAAGATCAGAGTTCGCAGCTTTCTCGGCGAACGGAAGCGGGTAGGCGGCTTTGCTGGGATGAGGGAATTCCGCGGACGATTCATCAATGACCTTCGGCTCGCGCTTCGCGGGAAGACCATTCTTTTTCAGAAGCTGCTGGTCTTCGTTCCTGCAGTGTCGACAGTCGTGAACCTCGACGGTGTTCTCGGCAGCGACATCGGAAGAACCGGAATCGTCCAGATAGACGCCTTGAATGGCATCTTCAGCGTTGAGGCATCGACGAGCAGACAGTAATGGCGCCCGGAGCCGATAGCTCTGGATCGCCGAAATTCAGCTACCGGATCCCGACCAGGTCACGCGCCAGATTCTGCCGCCAAAGTCATCGCTGATGTAGAGTGCTCCATCCTGCCCCTGCGCGAGACCAACAGGTCTGTGTGCGGCTCCGTTCGGCGGGGGATTCTCAATCGAAAATCCGTCGGCGAAAAGCTCGAAATCGCCCGTTGCGTGGCCAGTGCGAAACGGCAGATACACGATGTTGAATCCACCCTGTGGAAGAGGTGCACGGTTCCACGATCCATGGAACGCGACGAAAATGCCGTTGCGATACTTTGCGGGGAAGTGCGAGCCCGTGTAGAAGAGGACGGACAGCGGTGCCCAGTGAGCGGGGAAGGCATAAAGCGGCGCCTTCAGTTGTCCGCAACGGCCGATCGTCGTGCCGTTGCCGCCATACTCCGGCCCGAGCTTGTATTGCTTGGTCTTGCCATCGTAGTAACAGTACGGCCAGCCAAAGTCGTCACCCTTCGAAATCTCGATCAGTATCTCCGCGGGCAGCTCGGCGTTCTGCTCTGGCGTGAAAAGCGACGGCCAGTTCTGTGAAAGCTGATCACGACCGTTGGGGGCCGCGTACAGTCGTCCACCCATGGGATCCAGCGTCATTGCGACAGCATTGCGAACACCGCTAGCGTATCGTGAATCGATCGACGGAGTCTGTCCGAGAACATTTGCGTCGAACTTCCAGATTCCGGCGCGAGTCATCAACTCAGGGCAGTCTTCCTTGCCGGGCGACTCTGGAGACCGATCCTTCAACTGGCAGGCGTTACTCGGCGATCCGAAGTTGACGTACATCGTTCCGTCAGAGGCGATCGCGAGATTCCGCGAGATATGACCGGGCTGTCCCGGTATTCCCGAGACGACGACTTCCGCTGGACCGCTCGGCCGAAGCTGTCCAGATTGGAGCGGATAGCGAACAATCGACGTGCCGAGGTCAGCGTACAGGAAACCGTGATGGAGGGCGATGCCGGTGCCGCCCGCGCTGCCAAACCTTTCCTTCACATCGGCACGACCATCTCCGTCGGTATCGCGAAGAGCTATCTGACCTGCGGGGATGGAGGCGATCGGGCCTCTGCGCGTCGCCTGGAGATTGACGAAGACGTCACCGTTGGCGGCAACGACGAGGTGTCGCGCGGCGCCAACACTGTCAGCGAAAATTGTGGCGCAGAAACCCGGTGGCAGTCGCAGACCGCCCTGGTCTGCCGGGCAGGGCCGGGAAGCGACCGCATTGAAGGTGGCGGGCGGAGTGTCATTCGATCCTGCGCTGCTCCCGCCCGGAGTCGTCGTTGCACACGCGGCGACCGTCGTTCCGAGAAGAGCGAAGCTGGAGTACAGCGAACGATAGATCAGGTGCATGAGGGCTTGGGCTGGTGCTCACTTCGACCTGCAGGAGCGTTGCTGCCGCATCCCTTGTGCCCGGCCGAACCGCCCGAAAGGACCTTGCGCGGGTATGATTAGACTAGTATCTAACCAAAATGCCCGGCAGAATTTCTCCCCGTTCGGTCGTCCGATTCGAGGTCACCCCGCGCTTCGAAATTTTCTATGCGCTCCGGGCGCTCGGAGAGAAGGGAGAGGCAACTGCAGCATGGAGAAACGAGACAGCCCGGCTTCTGCCCAGTACTTTCGGGAGCAGTGTCGAGCGAGTGGCCCCCCGCCCGATAATGTGGGCACTCCTCGCGGACACGCTTCGGGATGCCAGGTCGGATCCTGATTTCACGGGGATCCTCGATGCGCTCGAATCACTGGATGACTCCTCATTCCAGCGGGCGATTCTTGATGGAGTCTTTCGGGGCAGTGGAACAGTAGAGTCTCTTGTTGCCGGCGAGCAGTCGCTGGCTGATGCGGTGCGCTCTGAATCCGAAGCAGGCAGCGCGCTTCTCGCGCTGATGGGGCTTGATCCCTTCGACCGATCGAGCGCCGAAGCCGGTGCGTTCAACAGAATCATCACCGAGCCAGGCGATTATCGCGCAGATCTTTCTCATGCTCTCGAGGTGTTTTGGGAATCTGCCTTCAAGGACAATTGGAAGCTGCTGCATCCACGTATGAAGCGAGTAGTCAAGCAGATGCAAAGGACGCTCGAGAGCCGTTCCTTTTCGGCGTTTGCTCGCGAGATCAAGCTTCCCGTCGCATTCGACGACCGCAAAAAGACCGTGACCGCTCTTCGGGGAGCCACCAAGTTTTCCTATCAAGCGGTGCGCGAGATCCATCTCATTCCGTCGGCGTTCAACAACGCCCGATTCTGGGGTGCATACGCGGATGAAAAGACAGATATGGTACGACTGTACTTCCCGATTTTCAGTCCGGGACTTCTAGAGGCCCACGCCAGCGACACTGTTCCCGCGCTTGGGTTCCGGGCACTCGGCGATACGACGCGCTACGCGATGGCTTTCCTGCTTGCCCAGTCACCACGGACCTCTGTCGAGCTGGCAAAAGCGTTCGGAGTGTCGAAGGCAACGATCTCCCATCATGTTCACCTTCTCCGGTCCGCCGGCCTGCTGCAAGAGAGAGTTACAGGCAGGGGCGTCGTTCTCTCGCTGGATCGCGAAGCGCTCGAGAGGATCTCAACAATGGCCGCTGAGGAAATGTTCGCACGGGGGAGCGCTCCAGTCATTCAACGAAGCAGGCACGAGGGAAAATCGAGACAACAGAGAATTACACCACGAAAGATTGGCAAACAGTTATCCGGAGCAGATGAATGACGTCGGCATTTCGTGAGGGACAGCTCGCGGGCAAAGTCGCGCTCGTTACCGGAGGTGGCAGCGGAATCAATCTCGCGATCGCTGAGCGATTTGCGGAGCACGGAGCGAAGGTGGGATTGATCGGCCGAACGCAGGAGAAGCTCGACGCAGCGGCCGCAAGCATTGCCATGCGCGGAGCCGCCGCCGTTGGATTCGCGGCTGATGTTAGAAACTACGATGCTCTTGCCGGCGCTATCGCAGCTGTTCGGGATAAGCTCGGTGCGATCGACATTGTCGTCTGTGGCGCGGCGGGAAATTTCCCCGCGCCAGTGCTCGGCATGTCTGCCAATGGGTTCAAGTCAGTGGTGGATATCGATCTGCTGGGCACTTTCAACACCTGTCGTGCGGTCTTCGAGCACCTGAAGCGTCCAGGGGCATCCATCATCAATATCTCGGCGACGCAGGCATTCATACCGATGATGATGCAAGCGCACGTCTGTGCGGCGAAAGCTGGCGTGGATATGCTCACGAGGACGCTCGCACTGGAGTGGGGAACGGAGGGCGTGAGGGTCAACTCCATTGCTCCTGGTGCAGTGGACGACACCGAGGGCATGCGCAGGCTCGCACCCACCGACAAAGCGCGCACGTATCTGATGAAGATGATTCCACTGGGGCGATTCGCGGAGAAGAGTGAAATAGCAGATCTCGCACTTTTCCTCTGCTCTGATGCAGCGCGGTTCATTACCGGCACCGTGATGGTATGTGACGGTGGACAATCGCTCGCCACGCTTCGCTTCGACCTGTCGCTGAAGGGCGCCCCGACTCAGTAGGCCCCGTCAGAGTTCGTCGATCGACCGGGGCCAATCCTGCTTGAGAAGACGCGACAGCGCGCGGTCCGCGAGCAACCTTCCCTCGGTCTGACAACGTGGGCAATAGTTGGTCTCATTGCTCGCGTAGCGGATCCGCTGCACCGGAGTCGAGCAAACAGGGCACGGCTTTCCGTATTGTCCATGGACGGCCATTCTTTCGCGAAAGGCGGTGACTTTCGCGGGGAAGTCATTGCCTGTATCGGCACGAAGTCGCGCAATCCAATCGACAAGCGTCTCGCGTGTCGCGCCGAAGAGTCTCGCGACTTCCGCTGCTGTGAGGCGGCTGGTGAGCTTGAGAGGTGAAAGGCGCGCACGATGGAGAATCTCGTCGGAGTAGGCGTTGCCTATTCCGCTGAACAGTGTTGGGTCGGTGAGTGCGCGTTTAAGCGTGTGGTTTTCGCTGGTAAGCCGGGTGGAAAATTCGTCGGGAGAACATTTAAGCGGCTCGAGTCCACCGCGGTCGATCTCTCGTAGTGCCGCTTCGCCTTTCACGACATTCAGAGACGCACGTCGAGTGGACCCTGCTTCGGTGAGAATCAGCGAGCCGTTGTCGAAATCGAAAGCGGCCAATCCCAGTTTTCCCGGGATCTTCGCTCCTGCGGCCAGCCAGCGAAAACGACCGGCGATCATGAGATGGATCACGATCCAGAGATCGTTGTCGAAGCCGATTGCGATACGCTTCCCGATTCGCTGAATCGCCGTCACGCGCCTCCCCGCTGCCCCGGCAATGGGCGGATCTACGGAGCGGACAAGGAAGGGGTTCGCAATGCGGATACGGTGGAGGGTGTGTCCGACGATGCGCTGCTCGAGCGCCTCGATGTAGATGGTGATGTCCGGGAGCTCGGGCACGCGCCGGCGTTACCGCCGTGTCATTGCAGCGAACAGGTAAGCGAGATTCGCGGTACCGTCCATGATTGGCTCGTTGGTGGAGTAGTCGCCGATGTCGTCGTGATAAACGATGAATCCGGTGTTGAATGCGGCATACTCGTCGGGGTCGTGAAGACTGATGAAGAGAAGATTCTGGTAGATGGATCGATACACTGGTCCATCTATCAGCCCTCCGGTGAGCTGCAGCTTGAGCTCCTTGGCAATCACCGAATGGGGATCGCGGGCGTAATTGCCAGACTGTGGAAGGCCGATGATCATCGAAATGCCCCAGGGATTGGCGCCAAGGAGCCAGTCGAGCGCAGCCGCTTCGTACTCGCGAAAGCGATTGTCGCCAGTCATCCGGCGGTAGAGGTACGCCTGGGTCGCGAAGCTCGCCATCAGATCGTTGGAGCACCAGATGAAGGGAATGCCGACACGAAATCCGTTGTTCGCGCGACCAACAACGGCAGCGAGTCCTCGACGGTAAAAGCTCGTAAGCTGTGAACGCTCACCGGCTGATCCGTGTCGCCACGCCTCGTAGTGTCCGTTGTTATGCCAGGGATACCACTGGTAATGTCGCGCGGTGTCTTTCCCCATCCACGGAGTGACCGGTTCCTGTCGTGCGTAGAGAAGCGCATCGCCGAGATAGTGCAGCTCGCCCGTCGCGTCGATCAACGAAGCAGCGCCGAGCTCCATGTCGTCGCGCCAGTCGTCCTCCTCATAGAAGTACGGCTGGCCCCCGGGCGCGGTCTGGCAAACTCCCTCGTGAATCCGGCCGAGGCGATACGCGGCGAGGCCGCGTTGGCGGAGAGTGGCGGCATAAGACGAGTCTCGCTTCGAAAATACTGAAGCTCCGAGCCCGAAGGCGGCCACGTACTTGCCAGCCGTGGAGGCATATCCAGTCGATCTGTTCTTCGCCTTTATCAAGCCCTGTGGCTTGCCGGTGCAAGGGTAGACCGGACGCTCCTTTCCGTGGCCCCATCCGTAGTCCGCGGAATCCGTCCAAGGAAGATCCCAATACCGGTGGTCGCGGTCGTCGGCGATCTGATTGAACATGTCATCGCCCCCGGGATACATGCGAAGCAGCCAGTCGAGACCATGCCGGGCTTCGTCGAGTACGTCGGGAATGCCGTTAGAACCGGGAAGTCCATTGGCGGCGAAGTTGTCGGCGAACGCACGTGGGTTGTCCCGATAGGCCATCAGCATGACGAATGTCGCATTCGCCGAAGTCGTAACGTACTGGAGATAATCGGACGCATCAGCCCATCCACCGGAGACATCGATGAACTCACCGGTTCGCGTCGGGTGATCGACGATGAGGCCGTCATGCCGATGAACCGAATCCCTGATGAGTGGATTGAAGCCGGAGCGCTGCTCGCGCATGTAGTAGAGGAGTGTATCGGCGGCACCGGCATAAGCATTCGGGTCGATACGAACCGGTGGCGAGGTCGTGCCGCCGGCGGCGATCGTGTACCGCCCGCTAGCCCTGAGCACCGAGAAATCGAGGCGATGCGTCGACGCGCAAGGCCCGAACGGTCCGCTGCTTATCGCCAGCCGAGGGCCGAACACAACGTGGCCCGACGCATCCTGGATCGTGAACGACTTGATCGACGTTGAATCCAGCGAACAGACGATGGCTGTCTTCGGCGCGCCGGGCAAATAGCCGAGCTGGTTCACGCGGATGAAGCTTCGCACGGCAGGAGTCTGAGCCTGAGCCGATCCCAGTGTTGCACAGGCGCCGAACAGTGTCAGCGTGCGACGGAGCAACATCGGGTCAGGGAAGCGCATCGAGGACGCGGCGCTTCCCGAAGCTGTCGATGTCGAAGCTCACGGCACGGTGCTTCCCGGCGACTGCCCCGTGAACAATGGAGAGGGCGTCGTAGTAATCGAGGTAGTGGAAGGACGAAATCCCGCCGCGAACGAATTCGTACTTCGACACCGCACCCCGCCACTGAAGCATGTCGTCGCTGACATCAACGTAGACGAATGGCTTGAAGTCTTCGGCGTCCTCCCAGTTGTCGGCGTAGAAGATTCCACGAATCCCGCGATGTGCCGGATGCGCCGTCTCGACCCCGGGGAGCGACGCCAGGAGAACCGCATCCTGAACGATCGCGCTGGTGGCAGAGTGGTCTTTGTGGATGCTCTTCTGCCAGTGTGTCACGACATAGACAGGCTTCACCTGACGGATTATGTCGGCAACATAGCGCCGCGCCGCATCGTCGTTGGGGATCTCGCCGTCCTTGTAGGGAGCGAAGATGGTCTCCGCGCCGATGGCCGAATCGGCGGCCAGCGCCTCTTTTCGTTTCTGATTTCCGTAAGCCGTCGGTGAAAGACGAGGATTACCACCTTCGCCGAGGGTCATGTGGAGAATCACGATGCGATCCCCACGCTTCTTCTGGTGAATCAGGAGCGGGCCGGCGGTGAGCTCCATGTCACCGGCGTGGGCGCCGACAGCGAGAATTGTGCGTGGTGCAGATTGAACCTGTCCCGACCCGACCGACGCGATAGCCGGGAATGCCAGCAGAAGACCTGGACGGCCGGGGAATTTCATTGCGGCTCAAAGTATGCCTCGCGTTCTTGCGAAGGCAACCAGTCAACGGATAGCATCCTGTCATATGCAATACACGCAACTCGGCAGCAGCGGCCTGATGGTCTCCCGAATTTGTCTCGGGTGCATGAGCTACGGCAGCTCGAAATGGCGGCCGTGGGTTCTCGACGAGGCCGATGCACGTCCATTCTACAGGAAGGCCCTCGATCTCGGGATCAACTTCTTCGACACCGCCGACATGTACTCAATGGGCGTTAGCGAGGAAGTGACGGGACGCGCACTGCGAGAGATGGCGAAGATGGAAGAGATCGTCCTCGCCACGAAGGTTCACTTCCCCATGGGTGATGGCCCGAACATGGGCGGCCTGTCGCGCAAGCACATCGTCCAGGCATGTGAGGCAAGCCTCACGCGCCTGGGAGTGGAGACGATCGATCTCTACCAGATCCACCGATTCAAGAGCACCGTTCCGATCGAGGAGACGCTGGGAGCGCTCGATCATCTCGTTCATCAGGGCAAGGTGCGGTACATCGGGGCGAGCTCCGGCTACGCCTGGCAGATGGCGAAGTCGCTCAGTGTTTCAGAGCGTAACGGCTGGGCTCGATTCGTATCGATGCAGAATCACTACAACCTCATCTATCGCGAAGAAGAGCGTGAGATGATTCCGGTTTGCGTCGCCGAAGGGATTGGCTTGATTCCCTGGTCACCGCTCGCGCGCGGTAGACTGGCGAGGACGACGCCGTCACCGACCGAAGGCACAGTGCGCGCGGCGAACGATCAGTACGCCGTCGACCTGTACGATTCGCCTGGTGATCTAGAGGTCGTGCAGGCGGTGAGAAAGGTCGCCGAGGCGATCGGTATGGCGCCGGGAGAAGTGGCGCTCGGATGGCTGCTGTCGAGGCGGGCAGTTGCCGCTCCGATAATTGGAGCGACTAAGCTTGAGCATATTGAAAGCGCTGTGCGAGCGTTGGAAGTAAAGCTCACCGACGAACAGATTACGACGCTCGAGGCGCCGTACAAACCACACCCGGTAAAGGGTCACTAAGCGGTCACTTCAGATGTCGAGAGCCTTTGTCAAGGAGGATGGCGCTTCGTGGGGCGATCCGTCACGCAGATTCACGCTGCCGGCGCGAGATCACCCTGCGTACGACGAAGCAGCAGCCGAAGCGCTGCTCGACGCGGCGCGTGACGGCCAGACCGGAAGTGCCGAGATGGCCACAGGGTACTATTGGGGCGAAGCTCGCCTCAAACCGCACGTCGAGCGTATTCTCGAGCGCGCACGGAGCAAGAGCGACGAGCGTCTGATTCAGCTCGCGGAGCGATTCCTCAAGTAAGCGGCGACAGGAGCGACTCGCTGGTAAACCAGTGCTGTGCAGCTGGCCGTTCGCTCGATGGAGAACATCTCGGCGCGCGCGCGACCTGCAGCGCCGAAGCGTGCGCGGAGCGCACTGTCGCCGAGCAGGCGGATAATCGAACGGCCAAGCGCGGCTGCGTCCTCAGGGGGAGAGAGGAGTCCGCATTTTCCATCCTCTACGATTTCCGGAATTCCGCCGGCGCGTGTGGCCGCAACCGCCTTGCCCATCCACAGGGCGTCGATCAACACGGTGCCCAGTCCTTCCTGCCGAGAGCTCAGCACGACCACGTCTGCTGTCGCCATGAGCGCATCAACGTCGGGGCGATATCCCGCGAGATGGACATTGTTCGCGAGACCCAGTTGTTCGATCGATCGTTCGACGACAGAACGCAGCGGTCCTTCCCCAATCAACAGTGCATGAGCGCTGGGGATCGCATCGACGACGGTTTTCATCGCGGACACGAATGTCGCGGGATCTTTGTGTTCTGCCAGTGCGGCGACCATCACGACCAGTGGGGCGCCTTCGGGAATTCCGAGCCGACGCACCGTTTCACCGTCGGGTCGAGGGAGAGGACGGCTCAGATCCACTCCGCTCGGAATTACTTCGATCCGCGCGGGATCGACCTCGCTCGCGGCAAGCGCCTCAGCGACCGCTTCCGAAATGGCGATAATGGCGGCGGCGCGGCGGTACTTGAGGCGTGACAGCCAGTTCGGTTGGAGGGTGAAGTCTACACGTCTGGTAATGACCAGCTTCGCGTTCCGTCCGCAAAACAGGGCGATCGACGCGGCATGAGCTGTATGAGCATGGACCACCTGGATGCGCTCTCGGCGAACGAATCGCGAGAGCTGAGCAATGGCCAAGCCGTCAAACTCCCACCGAGGTGAGCAGGGAACCACGCGGATTCCGCGTTCCGCCGCGCGGAGGGCGAGAGGCTCACCAGGGCGCGCGGCAATGATGCAATGATGCCCCGAACGCATCAATGCTTCGACGAGCCAGAGAACCTGACGCTGGCCGCCGCGCCACCCGCGCTCCGTGTCGACATGCAACACCGAGACTGGCGACTGTTCCCGCGGATCCACCAGCGCTGATTCCGGTGACCGTCCTTCGAGAAGGGGCGTATGTCCGACTATAGCGCTGTGCACACCTGCTCTCGTCGCTGAGGACTTGCGGGAATACCTTCCGTGTGCCGGGAAGAGCCGTCTCGGTGACCGAATCCGGGCTTGAATGCTCGACGCGGCAGACTTCGGCGGAGGACAAGCTACGATGACGACCGAAGCCGAGCAACGGCGAATGCCCAGGCGTATCCTTGTCGTCAGCCTCGACAACATCGGCGATCTCGTATTCGCGTCAGCCCTGCTGCAGCCGCTGAGGGAAAACTTTCCAACGGCGCACATTGGCGTGTGGTGCAAGGACGGGATCGTTGCTTCATTTTCTTCGAATCACCTCATCCATCCGGCAGCGGCGATTCGACATGGCGATACTCTGCTTTGCACCATGGCGCACTGCGGCTGCGGTCGCCGCAACGGGAATACCCATTCGCATCGGACTCGAGCGTCGGCGGAACAAGAGATGGCTAACGCGGACGCTTCCCGCTGAAGACCGTAGCAAGCCGGTACTGAGCGAAGTGGCACGATTGCTGGAGGCACTCGGCATCACAACCAGTCGGCTTCGATATCGACTGGACGTGACACGGCTCGAGCAGAAGCGCGCTGCGGGAGAATCTTGTCGCGATGAAAGCTATGCGGCTCTCCATCCCTTTGCCGGAAGCGAGAAGCGGTGCGTAAGGCTGAGCGAATGGATCGATGTCGCGACGGAACTGGCGTCGCTTGGAATTTCGCCGCTATGGATCGGAACGGCGGCAGAGCTGGATCGATTGCGACGACTGACAAAGCCTAAAGCCGGGTGGCTCTTCGCCGACGAGCTGTCTGGAGGATTACTGACAGAAGTCGCGCTCGCCATTTCGCGGGCGCGACTGTTCATCGGACATGACTCCGGCCCACTTCACATCGCGGCCGCGCTCTGTGTACCGGTGGTGGGAGTTTTCGTACCGGGCGAACCCGCGCGGACCTTCCCGCAGGGCGACGGTCGATGGCGAATCATTGTCCGAAACTCACCGATTGAGATTACTGCGCGGGATATCGTTGCTGAAGCTCGTGCCCTTCTGCAGTGATAGTAATCCTGGAGAAGCTCCCGAAAAATCCGCCGCCGCAGTGTTTACGTTAGCAACTGGATTCCTTCGAGATCGCGCAGTAGAGGAAGAGTCACACGGTCGATTGCATTCAGTGTCTCCTGGTCGAGCCTGACACCCGATGCAGCGGCGTTGTCATCCACCTGAGTCGGACGACTGGCGCCGACGATAGCCGACGATACGGCGGGGAGCCGAAGCACCCATGCCAGTGCGAGCTGTGCGAGCGTAAGGCCAAGGCCTTCAGCAATGGGGCGGAGCTGTTGCACCGCCGTCAGCGTGCGATTACCTCGCAGGCGTTCCCCAAGGAAGCCGTTCATTTCAGGGCTCGCCGCACGGGAATCCGCTGGTGGAGGCTGTCCCGGCAGATACTTGCCGGTGAGCACGCCCTGCGCGAGGGGTGACCAGACAATCTGGCCGATGCCATTGGCAGCACAGAGGGGAAAGACATCGACTTCGGGGGACCGCCAGAGAATCGAGTATTGTGGCTGGCTCGATACGAACTTTTCGACGTGAGGAAGGTCGAGCGCTGCCCGAATCTGCTCGACGTTCCATTCGCTGAATCCGATGTAGCGAGCCTTCCCCTGGCGGATGACGCCGGTCAACGCTTCCATGGTCTCCCCGAGCGGCGTCAACGGATCGTATCGGTGGCATTGATACAGGTCGACATAGTCGGTACGAAGTCGTGTCAGCGATGCATCGATCTGCTTGTACACCTGAGCAGCCGACAACCCGCGGTCGGTGTCGGTCATCGGGAAATACAACTTGGTGGCGAGTATGTACGATGATCTCTCGCGGCCGCTCAAAGTCTTTCCCAGAAAGGTCTCGGCCGCACCCTTGCCGTAGATGTTCGACGTATCGAGGAAGTTGATGCCCAGGTCGAATGCACGGTTAACGCAGGCTATGGCGCTGGAGTCGTCGACACCAGCGCCGTAAGTGAGCCAGGATCCGAGCGAGATTTCCGACACCATGAGGTCGCTGTTGCCGAGCCGGCGGTATTGCATTTTCGGGTCACGGATGAAGGTGGCGTGATGAAGTCTAGTCGATCGTAGGCCGACACGATCCGAGCTAGGCTGACAAGACCAGCACCCATATCTTTCAGCCACTTGTTCCGAAAACTACGGGAGCCATTGGAGGCAAGATGAAACGCTTGCTGAAGTGGGTCGGCTACGTCCTTGGTGGCATCGTCGCGATAGTGCTGCTGATCATCGCTGGCGTCTATGCGGTGAGCGGGCAGCGAATCAACAAGAGATATCCGACAAAGGTCGAGACGGTAGCAGTTCCGGGCGATTCAGTTTCGATCGAGCGTGGGCATCATCTGGTGTTCGCGGTTGGAAGATGTGTCAGCTGCCACGGCGACAACCTTGCGGGCCAGACGCTTGTTGATAATCTGCTCATGGCGCGGTTGGCATCGTCGAACCTGACCAGAGGCAAGGGCGGCGTCGGGTCGACGTATACCAACGCCGACTGGGTCCGGTCCATTCGCTATGGCGTGCGAAGCGACGGCAAGCCGCTCCTCTTCATGCCCTCCTTCGTTTTCTACTATTTCAGCGACGCCGACCTCGGCACGATCATCGCCTACCTGAATTCGATTCCGCCAGCTGATAGCGAGAAGGCAAAGACACGGATCGGACCAATCGGCAGAGCTCTGTCTCTGTTCACGGACTTTCCGCTCATCCCGGCGGAAAGGGTTCCCAGGAATACGACTCGACCCGCGGCAGTACCAACGGGAGTCACGAAGGAATACGGTGAGTATCTGATAAACACCGGTGGATGCCGAAGCTGTCACACTTCGAATTTGTCCGGCGGTGCGAAGATTGCCGGGGTGGTGTCGGCGAATTTGACGCCGACCGGAATCGGAAAATGGAGCGAGGCGGATTTCATGAAAGCAATCCGGACGGGAGTGCGGCCTGATGGTCGAATCCTGAGTGCAGTAATGCCGTGGTCGGACATGAAATACCTCACCGACGACGAGCTCAGAGCGATGTGGATGTATCTCCAGACCGTCCCTGCGACGCAGAAAGGCGGATAGCCGAGCCAGCGGTATTGCATTTTCGGATGGATGGATGAAGTGGATCGACGAAGTCTAGTCACTCATTGACCGCACAAACCGAGCTAGACTAACAAAGCCAACGGCTGTAGGTTTCAGCCGCTTGAATCCGGAAAATGGGCAAACGCATGGAAACGACATGAAGCGCCTTCTCAAGTGGATTGGCTACTTCGTCGGCGGTATTGTCGCGTTAATTATTGTCTTCGTGGCGAGCATCTACGCCATCACCTCGGTGCGGATGGGAAAGACCTATCCAACCCAAGTTGAGGCGGTGGCGATACCAACAGATTCAGTGGCCCTCGAGCGAGGACATCACCTCGTCGATGCAGTCGGCAAATGTGCCCAATGCCACGGCGACAACCTGGCTGGAATGGTAGTGTCCGATGATCCTGTTTTCGCGCGGCTGTGGGCCTCCAATCTCACGCGCGGCAAGGGCGGTATCGGGACGAGCTACACCGACGCCGACTACGTCCGCTCGATACGGTACGGAGTGAGGCGTAACGGAAAACCACTGATCTTCATGCCGTCGGAAGCGTTTACGCATTTCAGTGATGCCGACCTCAGCGCGATGATAGCGTACCTCAAGACAATTCCGCCTGTGGACCAGACGATTCCTCCCAAGACGATCGGACCGATTGCGCGAGCTCTTTCAGTCATGGCAAAGTTTCCGCTGATACCCGCGCGGCTGATCAATCGTGACGAGCGGCGTCCAGCGTCAGTCTCGATTGGTGTGACCAAGGAATACGGCAACTATCTCCTTGCGACTGGCGGCTGCACGACCTGTCACAATCCAAATCTTTCGGGGGGCGCCAAGATAGAGGGGGTACCTGCGGCGAACCTCACACCGACCGGCATTGGCAAGTGGAGCGAAGCTGATTTCATGAAAGTGTTGCGGACAGGAGTGCGTCCGGATGGCCGGATTCTCAGCGCGGTAATGCCATGGCCGAGAACGAAGTACCTCACCGACGACGAAATCCACGCTATGTGGATGTATCTCCAGACTCTCCCTGCGAGGCAGAAGGGTGGATAGCCTTCCACTCTATAGTCCCGGAGACGAGGTCATCGATCCCGCCTTCGCCCGGACGCTCCAGATCGTCGGATGTGTGAGCCTCGGATCTGACCAGGTATGCAAGCAGGGGAGGAGTGATAAGTGTCGTGCCGAGCACCATAATGGCGATTGCGCTGAATAGCCCCGGCGTCAGTGCTGCGGTGGCGAGACCCATCTGCGCGAAGATCAGTCCGACTTCACCGCGAGGCACCATTGCGATGCCGATCAAGAGCTTCCGTCCGGAGATCCAGAAAGGGGCATAACCAGCCGCGATCTTGCCCGCGACCCCGACGACAAAGAGCATCGAACCAATCGCCAGAGCCTGGCGATTGGCAAGTGTGCCGAGCTCCACGGCCGCACCGACAGCCGCGAAGAAGATCGGCACGAAGAAAAGTCCCAGTGAAGTCGTTGCGCGCTCGATGCGCGGGCGCTGTGGCGTATTGTGCAGGATCACTCCGGCAGCGAACGCCCCGATGATCGTCGCTGAGCCCGCAAACGCCGCGAGCCACGAGAGCAACAACGCGAACGAGAGACCTGCGATACCGAGGGTTCCGGACGCTTCGACCCGGTCGATGAAGCGAAAGAACGGGGGCACGAACAGATTACCCAGCACCAGAGCGAGCGCGATGAAGCCGATGCCGATCGAGGCGGCGGAGACGACGGCAGAAATGCTCAGCGCCGTACCTCCAACGAGGCCCGCGACGACCGACAGGATGACGAGGCCGACTACGTCATCGATCACCGCCGCGCCAAGGACGATCTGTCCTTCCGGGGTTCGGAGCTGGCCGAGATCGGACAATGTCCGGGCAGAGATCCCGATCGATGTTGCGGTCAGCGCCGCTCCAGCGACGATAGCGGGAAGCGCCGAGAGACCAAGCGCGATGCAAATGCCGTAGCCAAGGACGAAGGGAACGGCGACACCGGCGATGGCGACACCCATCGCCGCGCCGCCAACCCTGGCGATGGAGCGAATGTCGGTATGCAGCCCAATCTCGAACAGCAGCACGATCACCCCGAGCTCAGCGAGATTGCGAATGACCAAGTCGGTAGGGTCGAGGATTCCGAGTACCGACTTGCCGAGGATCACTCCTGCGACGAGCTCACCGACGACTGATGGCTGGCCCAGCCGCTGCGCGAGCAGCCCGAGCAGCTTCGTAGCTGCGAGCAGCGCGAAGAGTATGGCTGGAAGATGCGACACGTCGTACTGGTTCATAAATGTCAGTATGATTATTCCTACCTGCCGGAGCCCTGCATCGCTCTATTGAGCGAAGATGTGAACGAGTAGTTTCCTAGGCTCGATAGTGTCGCGCCAGGATCACCGAGATAATTGCAACCTCCCAGTCTCCCCAATGTTCAATCGTGAAGAACGCAACAGCAAGGTTACCCGGATCCGTGATTTCCCGGGGATAATCAGGTCAGCAGTGAAAGGGCTCAACGATGACCAGCTCGATACTCCTTACCGCGATGGAGGCTGGACAGTGCGACAGGTCGTCCATCACCTTGCGGATTCACACGCCAACGCGTACCTGCGCTTCAAGTGGCTCGTCACGGAAGATCATCCGACGATCAAGACCTATGATCAGGACGCTTGGGCCGTGTTGCCCGATTCACGCCTGCCGCTCGAGAGCTCACTCAGGCTGCTCGACGGTCTCCATGAGAGATGGGCAGGATTTCTGGAATCGCTTCCGGATGAGGCATGGTCGCGTACTGGAACTCATCCCGAGCGTGGAGAAGTGACCCTGGATGATCTGCTGGAGATCTATGCCGACCACGGCGCGCATCACGCCGGACAGGTTACCGATTTGAGGGCGAGAAGAGGCTGGTGAGGTAAGGCCCGATGCTGGTGTCTGAGACCGTCCCCGTCGAGCGCCACAGGTTCGTAGGCTTCCTGGAGCAGTTGCCGCGAATTGCAGCCCTCGTGGCAATTGCCATCGGGGCGAGTGTTCTGATTGGCTGGGCGCTCGACATTCCGGCGTTACGCGGTTTCGAGGGCACGCCATCAATGGCGCCGATAACCGCTGTGACCTTCGTCCTGGTCGGCGTATCGCTGTTCCTTGCCCAGGCCAGGAATCCATCGCGATGGGTGTCGGAGATGTCGCGAGTGACTGCGGTAGCCGTAATCGCAATTGGTTTGATGGCCGTTGCAGAACACCTGCTCAGTCTGAATTTCGGCATCCACCTGCTGCTCTTTCCACGAGCCGTGACGTCGATGAATGTGCCGGTGCCCGGACGTATGGCCATCAATTCAGCTGCGGCGTTCGTGTTTCTTGGTGTCGGAATTCTTCTTCTCCGCCGCGATCGCCGAACCGACGGCGTCAGCTCGCAGATTGCTGCGTTCGGGACGCTGGTGATTGCGTTCATCGCACTGGTTGGGTACGCGTTCGGCGTGCGCGATTTCTATACGATGCAGGACTACCTGGACATGGTGCTCCTGTCAGCGGTCGCGTTCGCGGTCGTGGCGCTGGGACTTCTTTTCGTGCAACTGCACCGCGGGTTGCCAGGCCTGATAGCGGATGAAGGCGCGGCCGGAGTAGTCGCGCGCCTGCTGTTGCCGGGAACGATCATCCTACCTTTCCTCTTCGGCATGGTCCGCCTCGCCGGCGAGAAGGCGGGTTTATTCAACAGCCAGCTGGCGACGTCGCTCTTCGCTGTTGCCGACATCGTCACCTTCCTCCTCCTCGTGGCCTGGAGTGCGCGAGTGCTCCGCGTCATCGACAGGAAGCGGGCTGAGCTGTTCGTCCGTGAGCGAGAGGCACGCGTCAGCTCAGAGAGAGCGCGCGCTGACGCGGAGGCAGCGAAGTCAGAAGCCGATGAAGCTCGCGCTGAGGCCGAGAGCGCGAACGGGGCGAAAAGTGACTTCCTCGCGGTGATGTCCCACGAGCTTCGCACTCCGCTTTCCGCGATCATGGGATATCAGGAGCTGCTTGCCGACGGAATCAGTGGTCCGATCAATGAGCAGCAGTCACAACAGCTGGGGAGGATCAAGGCGAGTGCGCGGCACCTTCTCTCACTGATCGACGAGATCCTCACATTCACGCGCATCGACGCCGGACGCGAGGAGGTCAATCTCGAGTGCGCTTCGTTGTCCACGCTTCTTGAGCCGGCGGCTGAGCTTGTCGAGTCGCTTGCGCGGGCGAGAGGACTTCACATCGAGGTGATGCTTCCTCCGGAGGGAATCGTGGTCGAAACCGATCCGGTGAAAGTGCGTCAGATGCTAGTCAATCTGCTCAGCAACGCTGTAAAGTTTACTGATCGCGGCCGGATAATTCTCTCCGGTGATCAGCTGGGAGACCAGTTGGTGATCACTGTTCAGGATACTGGCATCGGAATAAATGCGGATCATTTCGAACGGATATTCGAGCCCTTCTGGCAGGTTGAGCAGAAGGCGACACGACGAGCAGGAGGAACGGGACTCGGCCTGACCGTCACGCGACGACTTGCGCTTCTGCTCGGCGGTGATGTGACAGTAAAGAGCGAGCCCGGTGAGGGCACGACGTTCACCATCTACCTGCCGATGCGACCCGGCGAGTCGAGCCCGATGATAGCGCGCGCAGCAGCGCTTCACGCGGGATAAATTCTCCGCAAGCTCGCCGGTCACTCCGCGGAAGTCTTTTCAAAACTCGAACTCAGGTACCAGATGGCTCTCAACAGGTCAATCTTCATTCCATTATATGTGGTGGCGTTTGCCGCTGTCGCGAGTACATCACTCCACGCACAGCAGTCAGCGACCGCGACTCCGATTGCAGATCGCTATCGCACGGACGCGACGCGCCTTCTGGACGCCGCAATTTCGGACAGTGCGGCCTACAATCGTCTCGCACAGCTCACCGATACTTTCGGCCCTCGGCTCAGCGGGTCAGGCGGTCTCGAAGCCGCCATTGACTGGATTCTTGCAGAGATGAAGCGAGACGGACTCGACAACGTACGGGGCGAGAAGGTTATGGTGCCGCACTGGGTTCGCGGGGAAGAATCAGCAGTGATGGTGAGTCCACGCCCGTACAAGCTGCACATGCTCGGACTCGGCGGCAGCGTGGGGACACCGACCGCGGGAATTACCGCATCGGTGCTCGCAGTCAGCAGCTTCGACGAGTTCGCACGACGGCGGGCTGAAGCCAAAGGAAAGATCGTTCTCTTCGATGCTCCATTTGTAAGCTATGGTGAGACCGTTCGATACCGGAGTGGAGCCGCATCGACAGCGGCAAAGGCCGGTGCCGTCGCTGCGCTCATCAGGAGCGTCGCATCCAACTCGATGCAGAATCCGCACACTGGCGCGATGTTCTACGATACGACGACGGCGCGCATTCCCGCGGCGGCATTGAGCGTCGAGGACGCGATGATGCTGCACAGGATGAGCGATCGAGGCGACAAAGTCGTGGTCAAGTTGAAAATGGGGGCGCAGACACTGCCAGATGCGCCGTCACGAAATGTCGTTGCGGAAATCATCGGCTCCGAGATGCCCTACGAGGTCGTGGTGCTTGGCGGGCACATCGATTCGTGGGATGTAGGTCAGGGAGCGATGGACGACGGCGGCGGCAGCGTCGCCGCCTGGGAAGCGGTGAGACTCATCAAGATGCTAGGGCTCAAGCCACGCCGCACGATACGCGTCGTTCTGTGGACGAATGAAGAGAACGGATCGCGCGGCGGGGAAGGCTACCGCGATGCGCACGTCGGCGAGCTCGATAAGCACGTCATGGCGATGGAGTCTGACAATGGCGTGTTCAAGCCGCTGGGCTATCGGATCACCGGTCCCGACTCAGCGATTGCCATCGCGCGCGACATAGCATCGCTCCTGTCCAGCATCGGAGCGACGAGCGTTAATCCGGGTGGGCCCGACGCGGACGTCGAGCCATTGGCGAAGGGAGGTGTACCAGCGGTAAGCCTGGCAGTTGATAGCACGCGGTATTTCTGGTATCACCACAGTGAAGCCGATACCATGGACAAGCTGAGTCCGCGTGAAATGGCAGAATGTGTTGGACTGATGGCGGTGATGGCCTACATCGTCGCGGACATGCCGGGAACGATGGGAAGAGTACGCACTGCGCCGTAGGCACAGCAGATCAGCGAATGATTACTTCGCGCCGAACCGGGTATCCGGCTCGGAGGTAACGGGGGCTCCCGCTTCCTCAAGCGGCGCAATGAAATTGAAAAGCTCGAGCTTCATGATGCCACGTGGCCGCGCGGTCGGGTCGTGCCGGTATGAGGTGACCGAGCAGTTAGCGACATCCTCGGCGCGATCGATGGCGAGGATCTGGTCTTCCGTCATGTGCTCCAGCAGATAGCGCATGCAGAGCACGACGACGGAGTGACACACCAGAAGCACACGCTCGGCGCAATACTCCCGGGAGATCATCTCTACCGCGCTGCGCAGCCGGAGTATAACGTCGCACCAGCTCTCGCCACCTGGCGGCCGGTGGTAGAATTTGCCAAGCAACCGGCGGAATTCTGCCTGGTCGGGATGGTACGCTTCGATACCGACTCTCGTCAGCTGGTCGAGCACGCCGAATTCCTTTTCCCGCAACCGCTCATCGACGACAATGGTGTAAGCGTCGTCAGCCAGCCCGGCGGCCCCGGCTACGATTGCTGCCGTGTCTCGTGCTCTGAGGTAAGGGGAAGTGAGTATCACGTTCGGCTTGTCGACGGGGGAAAGCGCGGCGAACCAGCGGCCCAGAGCGAGTGATTGCTGCTGGCCAAGCGGCGACAATGGAACATCGACATCGCGAACGGACAGGTCGATCTCCCGCTCGCCCGCGACGAGCGCAGCTTCACGCGCTACATTGCCCGCCGACTCTCCATGGCGGACCATGTAAAGGACATCGGGCCAGATCTGGTCGTGAGTCACGCGGGGAAAGTAGTCAAGGAGCGTACCATGCGGGATAAGAAAAAAGGACGCGCTGTGTAAGGCGCGCCCTTTCCCGATTCGTGCTCGGGGGAAACTAGGTCAGCGGCTTATAGCGAAATGCGCTGACTCCACCCTTTGCGCTCTTGATTCTGAATTCCTTCATGCCGCGAACCGTAACCGGGCCAACCAAGGCAGTCTCTGAAAACAGGACCTGGCCCTTGTTATCGAGGAAGTCCACCGTCAGAGGAAATGTCTTGGCGGCAGTACTCCTGTTCTCGATCATGCCCACGATTATTGTGCTGTCTGAAGATCGTGAGAACTCGGTGATGGTAACCTTCACCGGCATCTTCTCGGCCTTGGCGTTGTAAAACACCAGAGAATCCGTGTACTGCTTGTTGAGCTTGCCCGGCTTCGTGTTCTTGAGAAGCCCCGCATAGCTGTAGGCGTTCAGCATCCAGTTCTCCGGATTGCTCGGATCGACAGCGGTCAAACGCTCGACCAGCGGAAACACCTTGTCGTACTGGTTGAGAAAGATGTAGCTGGCGGCGAGATCGTTGAGGGCATCGCGCTGGTAGGGATTGCGCTCAAGAACTGCTAGGAAGAGGCGTGCCGCATCGTCAGGGTGCTTGAACTGGGAGGCTAGGACGCCGGCCTGCATCAGGGTGTTCTCGCCGTAACGGCCGGGCTCGGCGAGCATCGGGGCGTAGATCTTTCCGGTTGAAAGGCTGTCACCCGCGACCACGTACAGTTTGGCAAGATTCTGCACGGCGAAGGTATTCTGAATATCGTCGGTCGATTTGCCGAGAAGCACGTTCCAGTTGTTGATCGCCTCGCGCGCGAGCGCCTTCTTTTCGGCACCTGTTGTGGCATCGGTCCGGATGGTTGTCGTGGCGGCCATGTCGTAAAGCGCATGCTCCCTGACGTCGTTGAACGCTGTATCTGTGCCCGCGGCGGCGAGTGTCTTCTTCCAGTATTCCCCAGCCACGGGGTAGTTCTTCCTCGTCTTTGCAACACTGGCGAGCACTGAATAGGCGTAAGGAGCATTGCGATCCAGCAGCAGCGCGCGGTTTGCAAAGTATTCAGCCGAGTCCAGCTTGCCGGCGTTGAGTGCGTTGATCGCGGCATTGGTGATGTTGAGCCAGGTCTTCTGCTGGCGCCATTGTCGGCCGACCGAGACGCATGCCGGCGAGCTCGCTTCGACAACGTTCCACATCGAGTCAGCGGCTGCGAAGAGGTCGATCGTGCCAGCTGGATCGGTCGTCAGACCGATGGACGAGCGAGTGGCGATCGGTGTGATCCCAGGCTGCTCGAGAAGAAGCATGTAAGCCTGACCGAGAAGGTACGCTCGACCTATCGGGTTCTCATTCTTCGCAGATGGCGTGTTGAGAACGGAGATGACGTCGCGCAGATCTTTCGCAGGAGTGCCGGCCTTGAGCGCAGCCTGGGCTCGCGCCATCGAGAAAGTTGCGCGCGCGACAGCCTGTGGCCTGGCGTTGTCGATGTCGCATGTCGCAGTGGCCGCCGACGGATTCTGAGCGAACGCCGGTGCCCCGAATACCATAGAGGACATGGACGCGATGGCTGCGATGCGCGCAAAGGCGTTCGAATAAAGAGATTTCATCAATGAACTCCGACTAGTAAGCACAATGAGCCCTCCGACCGAGTCGGTGGGCAAGCGTGATTCGTGGTTGGTCGCGGAAGGATAGTAATATACCCGCACTCGACGATCGTTCCAGAAATGGAAACATCTGCCGCAAAAGGAGCAAAGGAGTTGAGCATCCGCGTAGCGTCAATCCATTGTAGATGGCATCGATCGGCCGCTGTCGTCGTCGCACTGCTTGTGTCTGCGTGTGCGGCCGAACCGACGTCCCCTGCCGCGACGAGTCTGGCCGGGGTCTGGGCGTCCAGTGCACATCTCTTTGCGCTATCGGATTTCAAGATGACACTCATCCAGGAGCCGGAAGGCATTGTTTCGGGCGGATGGTCAGCAAAGGGGGACGGGGGCGCCGGAGGATGCCTGCCGAGCACTCCCTGTGAGGCCTCCGGGCATCTCATCGGGCGAAACACGGTAGGACAGATCGCGTTGGAGCTGCTTGGCGCTGGAAGATTCGAGGGGGCACTCGTTGAGCCGGATCGAATGCGGGGAGCCTTTGTTGTAGGAGCGAGCTTCGACACAATGACATTCATCAGGACAGGGAGGTAGTCTGGTGCGCGGATCTTTGAATTTTCGCAAGGCGTTGCCGCATCTGACGCGTGTCGATCCGGTTCTCGCCGAGGTCATCGACAAGGTCGGCCCGCGCACTATCGAGCTTCGGAGCGGAGGTACTCACTTCGATGCACTGGTTCGGTCCATTGTGTACCAGCAGTTGTCGGGGAAGGCCGCGGCCACGATTCACGGCCGGGTCATAGCGCTGTTCGATGCTGAAGCGCCGCTACCTCCGCAGATCGCGGCGGCCGAGCACGAAGTTCTGCGCGGGGCGGGACTTTCCAATCAGAAAGCGCGATACCTGAGAAATCTCGCGGAGCACACGCTCAACGGGTCGCTCCCGATCGAGTCGTTGCACGATCTCGAAGACCAGGAGATAATCGACGCTCTCACGCAGGTGAAGGGGATCGGCAGGTGGAGTGCGCAGATGTTCCTCATGTTCCGCCTTGGAAGGCCTGATGTCCTTCCCGATCTCGATCTCGGCGTGCAGAAGGGAATGCAGATCGCCTATCGAATGCGGAAGCTGCCCAAGCCGCAGAAGGTTCTCGATATCGGTGCAAAGTGGGCGCCCTATCGCACGATTGGGTCATGGTACATGTGGCGAGTTCTGGAGCTGCCAGCGGGCACATTCAAGGGACCAAGGCCTCGGAAACCGGCATGAATCCAGCGACCATCCATTGATGTTCAAGTAACTGGTAGATTGAGACATGATGCTGACGCCGTTTGACCAGCTCCCCGATAGTGCCCGCGTTTGGGTCTATGGTGTGGACCGAGAGCTCGATGGTAGCGAGAAGTCGAAACTCCTCGACGAAGTCGACAACTACCTTCGCGACTGGAAGGCACATGAAGTACCGTTGAGCGCAGCCCGCGACTGGCGGGATGATCATTTCCTGACGATTGCCGTGGATCAGGAGCGTGCGGGAGCTTCGGGCTGCTCGATCGACGGACTTTTCCGAACGCTCAAGTCATTCGAGAAAGAGATCCATGCTGCGATCATTACCAGCGGACTCATCTTCTTCCGTGGAAAGGATGGAGGAATCCGTTCGGTTTCACGTGACGAGTTCACTAAGCTTGCGGCGGCGGGCGATGTCGATGGCGACACCGAGGTGTTCGATCCATCGGTCACGACGCTTGGTGAATGGCGATCGCGATTCACATCGCGGGCGGCCGACTCGTGGCACGGATCCCTTCTCGCAACGCGAGCCGGCTGATGTGAAGACGCACACCTCCTACCTTACCTTCACGACGAAGAAGCGGCAGGAGATCATCGACATCACCGACGATGTGGAGTCCTGTCGCGCAGCCGCGGGAATCACCGAAGGCTTCGTCCTGGTGTCGGCGATGCATATCTCTGCCTCCGTCTTCGTGAACGATCACGAGCCGGGCCTGTGGAAGGACATTCTCGATTGGCTCGAGACGAGAGTCGCTCCCTGGTCACCCGACGATTACCGGCACAACAGCGGCACCGGAGAGGACAATGCCGCGGCCCATCTCAGGTCACTTACGATCGGGCACGAAGTGATGGTACCGGTGACGAAGGGACGCCTCGACTTTGGTCCCTGGCAGCGTGTGTTCTACGGCGAATGGGATGGGCAGCGCGCGAAGCGAGTCATCATCAAGGCGATGGGAGACTAGGCACGCAGATAATCAGGGCGCCACGTCTTCACTTCCCTCTTGACCTGGTCGCCTCTCGTCAGCTCGCCGGCAAGGCAGCGACGCGCAAGATCCGTTACCTCCTCGTCGGATGCGAATCGCAGGCCGACCAGCTGACTCGTGGTGAGCTCATTCACACGACCGCGCATGTCCGGAGGCAACAACGCGCCGAGTCGCGCCCTCTCCTCGAGGCGGATTACCCGATCCTGAACCCGGGTGACCATGGATCGCACGGTAAAGGGCAGGATCACGAGCGCAATCGCGAAGACGACAAGCCAGACATGGTATGGCGTTCTGTACTTGTTGAGCCGAAGCAGCTCGACGAAGACATTCAGAACGAGAACCGGCGTTACGAAGTAGTGATATATGGGAATGAGACGACGGTGCGACTTGTATGTCTGAGGCGATTCGGGCATCAGCTCCCCCTTTGAGTCATCTGGGCTTCCAGTGCGTAGCGCTTGAGGCGGGATATTATTGCGTTGAGGCCTGGCTCGCGAGCTCCCAGCCCGATGCTTTCCATCAGCGTGCGAATGAAATCCGGCGGTATCGCAAGCGTTGTCTCGGGCGGCTGATCGTTGACTGCCGCGAACACGATCGCCAGCACAGCGGCAATCGTCGGGGACTGCCGAAGATTCAGGTCAGCGTAGAAGTGCATCTTTCCGTCCTTCAGCTCGGGGACGATGTCAACGCGCGTCTGGCACTCCGGGATATTGAACTTCGTGCGGTCGAGGTTGTTGAATCGTTCGGGGAATGGCTCGAGCTTCTTGGAATATTGCACCAGCGCCTGCATCTTCTCCTCGCGCCCCATGGAGCGGAAAAGGCGAAGAACACGGTCAATCGACGGAGGTATGGGTGACGCCATTGCTTCCTGCACCCCGTGAAAGGTAACTCATGAATCGCGTCTTCTGGCTGACCTTCCTTCTTCTTTCCGGCTGCAGTCGTGGAGACGGCAATTCGGTCACTGCCACGGGCACGCTCGAAGTCGTGGAGATCGATGTCGCGCCCATTGTGACCGGTCGCGTGGTTCGAATGCTGGTTGACGATGGAGACAGCGTACGGGCCGGGGATGTTCTCGCAGTTCTGGCCCAGCCGGGCTCGCAGCCCGAGATCGCGGAACGTCAGGCGCAGGTCGATGTATCGCGTGCCGGATTGAGTGAGGCGGAGAACGGGGCACGTGCGGCGGAGATCAACCGGGCGGCCGCAGAGCTGCGGGCTGCCGAATCGGAAGTCACACGCACGGCAGTCGATGCGGAGCGGGCGAGGCGGCTTGCGCAGACAGGCACAATTCCGTTGCAGCAGCGCGATGCCGCGGAGGCAGCGGCCAAACAGGCGGTGGCACGCCGCGACGCAGCGCGACAATCCCTTGTCTTGCTGCAGCAGGGCAACCGGCCGGAGCGCATCGCCGCGGCGAGAGCGCAGGTTGCCGGCGCGCAGGCGAGTCTCTCCGCCGTGAAGGCTATTGTCGGTGATCTAACGCTCACCGCGCCAGTCGCTGGAGTTGTGTTGAGCCGGAACGCACAGCCGGGTGAGATCGTGATCGCGGGCCAGTCGGCTGTCACGCTTGGCGAGGTTCGCCGCCCCTGGGTAAGGGTATACGTGAATGCCAAGGAGATCCCCAACATCGAGCTGGGCAGTGTCGCGCGTGCTGTCCTCGATGGTCTTCCTGACCGGAGCTTCATCGGTCGCGTCGTGGCTGTGAATTCCAAAGCGGAGTTCACGCCACGTGTTGCTCTCACCGAGGATGAGCGCGCGGATCTCACCTTTGGAGTGAAGATCGAGTTCGCGGATTCAACAGGCGCGCTGAAGCCGGGTCTCCCCGTTACGGTGACCATTCCAAAGAAAGCGTCGCGCAAGTGACCGCCGGAACGGTGAGCGACAGGCCTCTGGAGCAACCGGAGTCGGCCTCCGCAGCGGTTCACACCGAAAAGCTCACAAAGGTCTTCGGTTCCATCACGGCAGTCGATGGGCTGACTTTCGACATCGGGCGCGGAGAAGTCTTCGGAATGCTGGGACCGAACGGGTCCGGGAAAACAACGACGATCAGAATGCTTTGCGGCCTCCTCAAACCGACGTCGGGTGCCGCCACGGTCGCCGGATTCGACGTGAAGACACAGGGTGAGGAAATTCGCCGGAACATCGGTTACATGTCACAGCGATTCGGCATGTACGATGACATGACGGTCTTCGAGAACCTCGATTTCTACTCGTCGCTGTATGGGCTCGGAGGTGACAAGAAGCGCAAGCGGATGGATGAGCTGCTGGACACGCAGGGATTGCGGCCGTGGAGTGGACAACTGGTGGGAACGCTCAGTGGCGGCTGGAAGCAGCGGATTTCGCTCGCCTGCGCAATCGCGCATCACCCGGCGATTCTGTTTCTCGACGAGCCTACTGCCGGAGTAGACCCCGCAGCGCGTCGCCGCTTCTGGGACATGGTTTACGAGCTGGCCAGTGGCGGCACGACGATCCTGGTGACGACTCATTACATGGACGAGGCAGCGCGATGCCAGCGAATCGCGTTTCTTTCGCGCGGACATCTCATCGCGATCGGAACGAGCGAAGAGGTGACGAAACAGTTCGGCCAGCCGACGATCGAAGAAGTGTTCATCGAGCTCCAGCGCCGCGACGAAGGTGTCACTGCATGACCCCCTCGAGCTGGCGCCGGAGCCTCCTCTGGCCGATGCTCCGCAAGGAATTCATCCAGATGCGGCGAGACCGCCTGACCTTCGCGTTGCTCATCGGTATCCCCGTCATCCAGCTCACTCTCTTCGGCTATGCAATACGCACCGAAGTTCGGAACCTGCCGACCGTCGTGCTCGACGAATCAAGGAGCTCGGACAGCAGAAGCCTCATCTCCGTGATGGAGCAGACGCAGAACTTCCGGATCGCGGGACAGGCGCACTCGCGCGACGAAGTGCGTGACTGGATCGAGTCGGGGCGCGCCCGTGCGGCAATCGTCATTCCACCGGATTTCCAGCGTGATCTCAAGAGGCATCGAACAGCCTACGCGCAGGTCATAGTGGAGGCCGCGGATCCTCTCGCGTCGTCGGCAGCGATCAGCGGCGCGGCCCTGGCAGCGTCCGTCCGCGTAAACGCGATCCTGGATCCCCGCTCCACGCGCTCTCCACCAGTCGAAGTGCGAGTGCGGCCCTGGTATAACCCGGCGCTCCGGAGCTCTGTCTACATCGTTCCGGGGTTAATTGGCGTGCTTCTCAGCATTACGCTCCTCCTGGTGACGAGCATCGCAATCGCCCGTGAGCGAGAGCGTGGCACCTTCGAGCAACTCGTCGTGACTCCCGTCAGCAAGACGGACATCATGCTCGGCAAGCTGCTCCCGTTCGTCGCGGTGGGTTACATCCAGATGACATCCATCCTCATTCTCGGCCGCGTGCTCTTCAACGTTCCCATTCGCGGAAGCGTGCTGCTCCTTTACGTGCTGTCGTTGGGTTTCATCGTGGCGAACCTCGGGGCGGGACTTCTCGTCTCGACGCTCGTGGAAACGCAGCTCCAGGCGATGCAACTGAGCGTCTTCTTTCTGTTGCCCAATATTTTGCTTTCGGGGTTCATGTTTCCGCTGGATGCGATGCCGCGTGTGGCGCAGTGGATCTCCTATGCGCTCCCGCTGACCTATTACCTGAAGATTCTGAGGGGAATACTGCTCAAGGGCGTCGGGATCAACGCTCTCTGGCATGAAACTCTCATTCTCATCGGCTTCGCGACGGCGTTGATCGTCGTGAGTGTAAAGCGATTCTCGAAGACCGTCACCTAGGAACCGGTTTTCGCCCGCAATCCACCAGGGAGACTCGGTATGCCGACAAGAAAGGCCAGCGCAGCATGGGTAGGTGGACTCAAGGACGGAAAGGGAAGTTACGACGCCGAAGGTGGAACTGTTCATGGGGCGTACAACTTCGACTCGCGCTTCGGGGAAGGACGCGGATCGAATCCAGAGGAGCTCCTCGCAGCAGCCGAGGCCGCGTGCTACAGCATGGCCCTGAGCGGGGGGTTGGAGAAAAATGGAACGCCGCCGGCGCGAATCGAGACGACGGCCGCCTGCACTGTCGCCAAGGTGGGCGACGGATTCCAGATCACGACGATGAAGCTTAATGTCCGCGCATCGGTTTCGAATATCGATGACGCAAAATTCCAAGAAATCGCGCAGGCCACTTTGACAGGATGTCCGGTCTCGAAGGCATTTGCGGGGAATTTGCAGCTTCAGCTCGATGCGCGGCTCACCTGACGAGCGAGGGTCAGGCGTGAGCTAAGCGAGCTTCACCCACTCCATCCGAGCGTCACAAGCGTCGCAGTTCCGGCAGGTCCAGTCGGGAGCAACCTCCTCGCCGAAGTGCTCGAGGATGAACTTGGTGCGACAGTCGGCCGTCTGGCAGAACTGGATCATGGTGCCGAGCTTCTTCTGATCGGCCGCACGTCGCTCCTCGTAATCGAGGAGGTCACGGCTCAGGTCCACCGAAGTGAGATTTCCCTGGAGCCGCTGCCAGCGACCACCGCGATGTTCGCGGACCAGGCCATGTCGCTTGAGAAGGGCGAAGACGATCTTCGCTTTGCGCTGTGGAACCTCCGTAATTTCCGAGATGTCGCTCAGTGCAACGGGTTGATCGAGCGGATACTTCTCGAGGGCAAGGGCGACTCGAGCGGCTTCCTCCACCTCGGGGTAGCGTCCACCGAGAAAGTATGTCTGAATCCGGCGGTCCTCGACGCGGTAGAGCATTGTGCACGTCGCCGGAAGACCGTCCCGGCCGGCGCGGCCAGCCTCCTGATAATAGGACTCGATCGATCCGGGGAAGTGATAGTGGATGACGAAGCGGATGGCCTGCTTGTCGATTCCGAGACCGAAGGCGTTGGTGGCAATGATTGCCTTGATCTCCCCTTCCATGAAGGCTTCCTGAACGGCCTTCCTCTCCGCGGCCGGTCGTTTCCCGTGGTAGAGACCGATGTTATGCCGCTCGGACAACATTTTGTATAGCCGCTCAGCTTCCTTGACTGTCGCGACGTAGAGCACCCCGGAGCCCTGGCTCTCCCGCAGGATCTGCTCGACGACTGAATCCTTGATGCTGTCGTTGACGGTCCGTTTCACCTCGAAGCGAAGATTCGGACGCGCAAATCCGGTGATCGTAATGTGCGGATTCCGCATTCCGAGCTGATGAACGATATCGTCCTGAACTTCCTGTGTCGCCGTCGCCGTCAACGCAAGAATTGACGGCCGGCCGAGGCGCTTCGCGATCGAGCCGAGCGACAGATAGTCGGGGCGGAAATCGTGTCCCCACTGGCTGACGCAGTGGGCTTCGTCGATCACGAACAGGCTGACCTTGCGGCTGAGGAGGTGCTCGAAAAAAGCGCGGTCCTTGAATCTTTCCGGCGTAAGGTAGAGCAGCTCTCCCTCGCCGTCCTGAATTTGCCGGTGCGCTTCCCGGGTCTCGAGAGTTGAAAGGTGTGAATGCATTGCAACTGCATCCACGCCCTGCGCTGTGAGCTTGTCCTTCTGGTCCTTCATCAGAGCGATAAGTGGACTGACGACGATGGTCAGTCCAGGAAGGAGAAGCGCCGGGAGCTGGTAGATCACCGACTTGCCGCTTCCCGTCGGCATCACGACGAGCACATCACCGCCCTCGAGGATGGCTTGAATGGGTGCCCACTGGCCCCGTCTGAATTCTGCATGACCGAACCGCTCCGCAAGCATAGCGCGCGCGGCTTCTCTTGAATTCTTTTTCCCCATGTCAGGATTTCAATGGCAGGAAGCATTCCCCCGTGACATCGCCCGGTGTTCTCTATATTCAGCGCGAGCGTCCAATCACAAAACGGGCGGAATGAAAATGACCCCTTCGATTCAATGAGGACGACGCACTGAGCCAAATGCGCAAGCGCGCACCGCTCGATATTTTCGCAAGCTCGGCTCCAGGGCTGGAGCGGATTGTCGCGGAGGAGATCCAGCAGCTGGGTATTACGGGCGCGAAGCAGATCGAAGGCGGCGTGATTTTCACCGGCGATCTGACCCGGCTTTACGAAGCAAACCTCCATCTTCGTGCAGCGAGCAGAGTGGTGGTGCGAGTGGCTGAATTTCACGCCAGCAGCTTTCACGAGCTTGAGAGACGGGCGAAGCGAATTCCCTGGGA
>JAHFCS010000202.1:3734-4994 GCA_023249395.1 Gemmatimonadota bacterium | reverse complement strand
CCGCCGTATAGGCGCTCGGGATTCTGTGGCCGCCGCTTCTGCTGGCGCTACCATTTTTCGCACTGGCGCTGGGCGCTTCGATAGTCCAGGCGATAAAGGGCGCCTCCCGCGCGACATTCCCCACTCCACTCAGCACTCCGACAGCGCGCGCCAGGCTGTACGCTCTCACCGCGCTGCTCCACTTCCTCCAACCGATGGCTAGGCTGCACGGACGCCTGCACTGGGGATTATCGCCATGGCGGCACAGCGCAGCCGGCGTGGTGCTACCTCGAGTGCGGGTGGAATCGGTGTGGTCGGAAAAGTGGAGGGATCCCGCTGCCTGGCTCTCGGACCTGGAGAGCGCATTCCGCGCGCGCGGAATGATCGTCCTGCGTGGCGGAGACTTCGATCGGTGGGATCTTCAGCTTCGGCGCGGACTGTTCGCTTCGACACGGCTCATTCTTGCGATCGAGGAGCACGGCGGCGGGCGTCAGTTGGCACGCGTAAAGTTGTGGCCGCGCTTCTCTCGCTCTGCCGGCGCGATTGCATCCGTTGCGGCGGCTCTCGCGATTGGCGCCGCCCTCGAGAGAGAGTACGTTGCTGCGATAGCACTGACCGGAGTGTTCGGGGTGATCTGCATTCGAGCGATGCAGGAGTGTGCGAGCAGCATGCAGGCCGTTTCCGAAGCACTGCGCTCGCCTGATGTGGTGTCTCTGAACGCGATCGAGGACCGCTCCGACAACGTGCAGGCAAACGCAAAAGGATTCGAGTTCTTCCATGCCGCAAAACCGCAAAGCCGGCATTGGAGTACATGCCTCAGCTCGATGGCCTGCGCGCGCTCGCTGTCGGAGTGGTCGTGCTCCAGCATTTCAAAGTGCTGACGGACGGAGCCCAATACGGGGTCCACCTCTTCTTCGTCCTGAGTGGATTCCTGATCACCGGGATCCTGTTGTCCAGCAGGCAGGCAGTGGAGAAGCGTGGTGTCGCCTGGACACATGCGCTTCGCCAGTTCTACGTCAGACGCGTACTCCGCATCTTCCCCCTGTACTACCTGGTTGTGTTTGCCGGCATCGCGGCCAATGCCGCGTACGCGCGCGAGTTTGCGCCCTGGCTGCTGACCTACACGATCAATCTGAAAATGGCGGCGCAGGGATGGTACATCGGCAACTTCGCCCACTTCTGGTCTCTCGCCGTCGAAGAACAGTATTATCTGGTCTGGCCCTGGCTGATCCTGCTGCTTCCCCGCCGAAGGCTCGTGCCGGCCGCACTGATCATGACCGC
>JAHFCS010000202.1:3140-3724 GCA_023249395.1 Gemmatimonadota bacterium | reverse complement strand
GAACTACTCGGGCAGTGCTCTCTCCGGCCTGCAGGCGTACATCGCTACCCCGACGGCACTCGACAGCCTGGGCATGGGCTCGCTGATCGCGATCATGATGCAAAGTGAGTCCGGTAGACGAAGGCTCAACAGCCGACTGACGATTGCCGTCCCGATAGTCGGGCTTGTGCTGGAGCTTCTGGTGACAGCCCTGCCGGCATATGGATGGAATCTTGTGCTGTCAGACACTGCGACGGCGATGATCTTTGGATGGGTGATCTATTCTGCGTCCCAGGGATTCCGAGGTATGACCGGGCGCCTGCTGAGTGCACGGCCTCTCGTTTTCATCGGGCGGATCAGCTACGGAGTGTACGTTTATCACCCTCTCGTCCCTCCGGCGACGGAAAGGCTCGCTCGGGTGCTCGGGATTCCGGAGCCATCGGCCTTCTGGCCGAGATTCTTGGCCTACACCGCGCTGACGTTGCTCGTCGCGGCGATCTCGTGGTACGCCTTCGAGCGGCCGATAAACAATCTCAAGCGGTACTTCGCTTACGTGAGCGGGAGTCGCTCGACGGAGTCCCTTGCCGCTAGCGCATCACTGCCGC
>JAHFCS010000202.1:0-3130 GCA_023249395.1 Gemmatimonadota bacterium | reverse complement strand
GCAGGTGAGATGACCGCGCACCCAAACACCTCGCTGAGTAAGTCTGTCGGCAGAAGTCCTTCATTCGCAGGGCCTTCGCTTGCGTGTACACGCGGCGCATCCGGGTCGCACTTGAAATCCAGCTCGTCGATGTATCGATACGAGTCGCGCTTCACCGCCATCGCAATCAGCCGGCGCATCTCGGATCGCTCGCGTGTCTCCCGCGAATGCATCGCGAGCTCGGCGTAGGCGACATCCTCCGGAGTCAACCGCCCCCGACGGCTCGCATCTCCGGGATTGACCACCGACACCCACGCCGTCGTGTGTCCGAAGCCGAGCGCGTGCATCATTTCGTGGGCAACGACGTGCGCATCGCGAAGCACTCCGGCGTTGCGGAAGGTGACCCGTACGTCGAACAGCTCGCCCGACGAAGACCAGCTCGTCCGGCTCACCCCGTCGATACGGGCCATCGGCTTCACGTCAACGATGATGATATCGACGGGATCCGAATCGCCGACGGTGGCGGGACGGAACAGGGAGATTCCCATATCCGAGCTCATCTCATCGAGCACGGTCCAGAATGCCGCCGAGTCGGCGTCAGCGATCCTGTCCGACGACCCGCCGTGGCGAAAGGCGACTGGCACGGGGTAGTGCCTGCTTCCCCAGCCCACGACTCCGGCATCGCCATTTCCTCCAGGAGGGAGTCGCCAGAAGTGTTCGCCCTTTCGATGCGCGATTGCCGCGTCGATGCTGAGAGACACCCGCATGCCCGCGTACACTCCCCGCTCTATGGTCCAGATCGTATCCGACCGGCCCACGAGAATAGGCTCGCTCGCGTCGCGGGCCGGCTCACTTACATACGAAATCGACTGAGCGACCCGGGGTGGGGACGCCGACAGCGGCTCGGCAACGGGACGCTCGAGCCGCACGGCCGGCGCACACGCGGCCGCCAGCGCTGTCGTAAATACCGCAGCCAGGATTCCTGCACTCGTGGTCATGGCTGATTCAAGTTATGCTGCGTCACACCCGTCAAACAGAGAATTTCCTTATCCGTCCCCCATGAGCGCAATTCCGATCACCTCCGCCGATCGTCGAGCTGCAATCGCCGGCCTTATGGCCGAGGCACGCGAGCGCACGCTGATGCTCGTCGACGGACTTTCCGATGAAGACCTCCATCGACAGCACGATCCGCTGATGAGCCCAATTCTCTGGGACCTCGGGCACATCGCGCATTTCGAGGAGCTCTGGCTGACGCAGAACCTCGACGGACTCATCGAGTTCTCGGAGATGCCCGGCATCTACAATCCCTTCGAGCATCCCCGCGCAACGCGCGCCAGTCTGCCCCTTCCGGGATTAGCGGAGATGCGCCAGCGGCTGGCGGAGATTCGGGAAAAGGTGCTGGCAAGGCTCGAGCTGACTGATTTCGACGGCGCCAATCCGCTTCTCTCGGGAGCGTACGTCTATCACATGGTCCTCCAGCACGAGTACCAGCACAACGAGACCATTCTGCAGACACTCCAGCTGAAACTCGGTGAGCCTTACCACCCAGGTACCAGCTACCTGGTCCCTGGTGGCAGGAGCCAGACAGCAGGTACCTGGAACCAGGTACCTGGCCCGGCGATGGTCGAGATCCCCGGCGGCGAGTACACCATCGGCACCGACGATCGAGCCGCGGCCTACGATAACGAGCGCCCCCAGCACGCGGTGTCTGTTCCGGCCTTTCGAATTCACCGCAATCCGGTAACGAACGGGGATTTCATCGAATTCATCGACGACGGTGGCTACGAAGATTCCCGTCTCTGGACCGCTGCTGGATGGAAATGGCTCGCCGAGAGCCAGTGCTTTGCGCCAAAGCACTGGACGCGGGACGGAGACGACTGGATCGCCCGAACGATGGATCGCGTGTCGATTGTCGATTCGCGCAGGCCGGTGTGCCACGTCTCGTTTCATGAAGCCGAGGCGTTCGCGCGATGGGCCAGCAAGCGCCTTCCTACCGAGATAGAATGGGAAATCGCCGCCGCGTGGGATCCCGATCGCGGTGCGCTGAAATTCCCCTGGGGTGACGACGACGCGACCACGCGCGACGCGAACATCGACCAGCTATCCTTCGAGACTTCACCTGTTGGTGCCTATCCGCGAAATGTCTCACCATTCGGTTGTTACGGCATGATCGGCGATGTGTGGGAATGGACGTCTTCGGATTTCACCGGGTACCCCGGCTTCCGGAGCTTTCCCTATCCGGAGTACTCTGAGTCCTTCTTCGGGACGGACTACAAGGTGCTGCGTGGAGGCTCGTGGGCGACCCGGCCGGGAGTGATCCGGAACACCTTCCGTAACTGGGACTATCCGATTCGTCGCCAGATCTTCAGCGGCTTCCGCTGCGCCAGTGATGTTTGAGCCGGCAGAAGCGGTCGAGGAGCAGATGCCGGCACAAATCGATCGCGCGGGACTGCTTCGCGACGTCGCCCGCGGCCTTGGCATGCGCCAGAAGGAGCTCGACCCCAAGTACTTCTACGACGAGCGAGGCTCCGAGCTCTTCGAGCTGATCACCGAGCTTCCCGAGTATTATCTCACGCGCGCGGAGCGGAAGCTGCTCGAGTCGGAAGTCCCGCGAATCGTCGCTGAGATTCGTCCGCGGTCGCTGGTCGAGCTGGGCGCCGGAAGCGCGACCAAGACTCGCATCATCCTCGATGCGATGCAGCAGGAAGGGACCGGACGACAGTACGTGCCGGTGGACGTGAGCCGCGATTTTCTCGAGGAGAGCGCGGCAAGGTTGCGTGAGAGCTACCCTCGCCTCGGAATCACCACGGCGGTGGGGGATTTTTCCAGTGAGCTCAGAGTGCCGGAGCTGGAGCGACCGACGCTCTTCGTTTTTCTCGGCAGCACCGTCGGAAACTTCGAGGAGGACGCCGCAATCCGGATCATCGGCAGGATCGCCGCCCACATGCGCACGGGCGACCGATTCCTCCTCGGCGCTGATCTTCGAAAGGACGTTGCGATAATCGAGGCCGCCTACAACGACGATGCGGGAGTCACGGCCGAGTTCAATCTCAACATGCTCCGCGTTCTGAATCGCGAGCTTGACGCCGATTTCGATCTCTCCGCGTTCAAACATCGCGCCATTTACAATCCCGACCTTCACCGCATCGAG
>JAHFCS010000201.1 GCA_023249395.1 Gemmatimonadota bacterium | reverse complement strand
TGGCGAAGCCCTTGAGCTCCTTGGGTGGACGTGGCACACTCGCCTGAGGATCCCCGATGTACACCTGAGGCACTGCCGCGCCGGCGCGCGCGCCAGTGTTGGTGACATCGAACGCAACCTCCCAACGCGCCCCCTTCCGCGAGGTGCCCGCGACGGGGCTCACCGTCAGGTTTCCATATTGAAAAGTGGTGTACGAGAGCCCGTGCCCGAACGGGAAAAGCGGTCGCGTCCCTTTTTGCTCGAACCCACGGTAGCCGACGAACACCCCTTCGTTGTACTCGACCCGGTTCGTCCCCGACACAGGGTAGTAGCCCGCGCTCGCTGGATTGTCTTCCCACCTGCGCTCGAACGTCGCCGGCAAGTGGCCGGACGGGTTCACGTCGCCGAACAGGATCTCCGGCAGTGCCGTTCCTCCTTCCTGGCCCGGATACCAGGCCTCAACAACCGCGGGGACCTGATCGATCCACTGGCTCATGTCCACGCTACCGCCCGACGTCACGACAACGATTGTCTTCGGGTTCGCTGCGACGATCTGGCGAATCAACTCGTCCTGACCTGGCGGCAAGCCGAAGGTACGATCCCATCCTTCTCCCTCTGTCTGTGGATCGAAGCCGACGGCGAGAATCACGGCATCCGCCTTCGACGCCAGTGCCACCGCGGATGAATCGACCCAACCGCCTTCCGGCACGATGCCCATTCGCAGGAATGGGCTGCCGAAGCCGGTGACTGTGTGGTGCTCGAGCACCACCTTGTGCGGACCGGCATCGAGGACGACGCTCGTCGGCTCAACGATCGCCTTCGAGAGGTTCCAGTCGTCCGCGATCAGCTTGTCGTCTACGTAGAGGCGGTAGCCGCTATCCGAAAAACCGCCTTGTTGCACGACGATGTCGTGCCTCCCTGCAGTCCGCGGCGTGTAGTAGCCGGTCCAGCGCGTCACCAGAATCCGCGGCGCAGCCCCGAACAAAGAGAAGTCAAGCGGCTCGCCCGATGCCAGGACCGCGATGTCGAGCGGAGCGCCCACGCTCACGTGCTGATCGACACGCGTCGTTGTTGGCGCGCCCGAAAGGTCGCGGTTTGCGAACACTTCCACGTTGAGTCCCGGACGGCCTCCCGACTTTTCGGTCGTGAAGCTGGTGCCGGCTGCCACCCAGTTCCAGCTCGGCAGCCCGCGTGAGTGCACGACGTTCGCAGAAGTTCCGAGGTAATTACTCACACCCTCGAGGAAGCTCACCGCGTGGAACGGCGGCACTGTCGCGCTGCCACCGCCGAGTGGGACGGCCGGAAACGCGCTCGGGCCGATGACAGCAACGGTGCGGACGCCACGCTTGTCCAGCGGCAGCGTGTTGCGCTCGTTCTTCAGCAGCACCATGCTCTCTCGCGCACCCTGAAGCGCAGCCGCGCGTCCCTGCTCGTTCAAGCGAGGGATGGAAGGATCGAGCTGCGGGCGATCCATCCAGCCGAAGCGCACTTCGTTGCGCAGCAGCCGTCGCACCTTGTCGTCGATCGTCGCCTGCGACACTCGCTTCTGCTGGACAAGCGGCAGCAGTGAGTCCCGGTTGAAGTGCTGCGGTCCCGGCATCTCGAGGTCCGTACCGCCGTTCGCAGCGTCCAGCGCGGAGTGCACGCCGCCCCAGTCGGACATCATGATCCCCGGAAAGCCCCATTCATTCTTTACGACGTCCACAATCAGTCGCCGGTTGGCCGACATGTGCGAGCCGTTGGTGAGATTGTATGACGACATGATTGCACCGACGTGCGCCTCCTTCACCGCGGCCTCGAACGCGGGGAGGTAGATCTCGCGCAGCGCGCGCTCGCCAATCCGGGAGTCGCTCGTGTTCCGCCAGTACTCGGAGTTGTTCCCCATGAAGTGCTTTATGGTGGAGCTCACTCCCTGGCTCTGCACGCCGGAGATGAACGACACGGCGATGCGGGACGCGAGAAACGGATCCTCGCCGTAGTACTCGAAGTTCCGTCCGTTGAGCGACGACCTGTAGATGTTCACTCCGGGGCCGAGCGAGTAGTGCTTGCCACGCGCACGTGCGTCTCGGCCGATTACCGTACCCACACGCTCGGCGAGTGCCGGGTTCCATGTCGCAGCGAGCGCGATCCCTCCGGCGTAAATAGTGGACGGGCCGGTGGCGCGCACGCCGAACGGACTGTCGGCGGTGCCGAGCCGCGGGATGCCAAGACGCGCGAGACCCGGCACGTCGAAGATATTCACCCCGCCCAGCAGGCCGATTTTCTCCTCGGGTGTGAGCTGTGCGAGCAGCGAGTCGACGCGGCGCTCCTGCTCGGAGTTGGCGCTCGCCGCCGCTTGGGCCGGCGCACGAGTGGCCATGATCGCAACAGCTGCAGCGGCGAGAATCATCGTTCGCATGGTTCGAGCTCCGCAGGAAGGTGGAAAGAACTTAATGCATGCAAAATGTCGCCACATCCAGCGAGTGCGCTTCAATCGCGTCCGCGGGGTTGCTGATCAGCCAATGTTGAAACGCTCGATATACACATATAAGCCGAACAGCGCCTGGACGACGCCGAACACCAGCACTGTTATGTCGAACCGGCCTTTCCAGAAACGCCAGCCGAGGCCCGCGATAATTGCTCCGGTTACGACCGCGATAAGGAAAAAGCCGAAAATGTGGTCCCTGTACGCGATGTAGTTCGAGACGCGAACGCCGCCGATTGCGTGCGCTGCGAAAAGATGTCCGGCCAAGCCGGCGACAGCCAAAATCAGTCCGATCCACGTAGAGTTGCGGCGTAGCGTTCCCATTTCAACCTCCCGGGGTGGAGAACAATGTCACCTACGTTGGGATGTCCTCCGAGAGTTTCGAAATCGGACCGCTCAGATCAATACTTCCATCTCCGCCGTTTAGTGCGTCCTTCCGCTGCTAGGCCGTTCTCGCGCTAGCACGCCGGTCCGCGAGGAACCAGATGATGAGCGCGAAGAGAAAGTATGCAACCAGCGCCGTCGCAGCTGCGGCTTTTGGAGACGCCGGTGGCGGCCCGAAGAACACGTAGACCTGCACGCCGAGCATTACGAGAGAGAACACGATGATCGCTGCGCGGTTTCTAGGCTCAGCTTTCAAGTACATCGCGGATGCTCCGAGGAGCAGCGCGGCTTCGAGTCCAAATGCCCAGGCGGGATAATTCCAGAGGCCGAGTCCGACCTTAGCGGTATTGTCGTAAAGCGGGAGGTCGGGGCGATGGACGATGAAGTCCAGAACCCAATGCGAAGAGACTGCGAGTCCGACGAGAAAGGCGGAGCGCGTTGGGGCGTGTGCGAGCAAGCGGTACACCGCGAACGCAGCTGCCGACCAGAGGAGGGCAGCGACAGGGCTGTGGGTGTACGGCATGTAGTAGAGGTCGAGCGGATTCGTTGCGGTGAAGCCGGGGACGATGCGAACCTTCTCGATGCCGAGGATGACGAGCGGTGCCCAGAGGACGTCGAGCCATTGGACGGCTAGGAAGAGGACCCAGAGTGGGATGGAGGGGTCTGCTTTTTTGGTGGCGAAGCTGACGCCGTAATGGCCGACGAACATTGTTTAGTTCCTCCGCAAGCACAGGTCGTCGGAGCTAATTGATGGACGTTTGAAGACTGGCCACACACGAAGATCAGGGCTTCGTGTTCACTCGACGAAGTGCAACTTTTTCATCAGCGCAACGAATCGCGCCTCGGAACGAATTGAATCGAACATAGCGTCGCGTCCGAGCCACGCCATCATCTGGGAGTCGGCAGCGAGGGCCTGCTCCAGGTTGTCGAGTGCGCGCGTGTGATCGCCGAGGCCGAGATAGAGGAGTGCGAGGTTGAAGGGCAATACCTGACCGCCTTGCGACATCTTCTTTAGAGCTTCGAGCTGCGCCATCGCGCTGGCGCGATCTCCCGACGCACCGTATGCGTACGCGAGATAAGCAGTCACGAAAGGCGGGGCGTCCATCATCGTGGCTTTCTTCAGGAACGGGATGGCCTCGCTGAACCTGCGGATTTCCAGATCGCTCCAGCCTTCCACCATGACCGGAAAGAAGAAGCTGGGATCGAGCTCGCCGGCTTTTGCCGCCAACGCCTTCGCCGCTGCTACGTTCTTTCGAAACATGGGCGCCATGGTAGCATCGATCAGCACCTGCGGTGATAGAGGATCCAACTCCGCCGCACGTTTGCTTTCGGCGACGGATTCATCGAACCTTCCGGTAAATGCAAGCGCCAGCGCGAATTGATCATGCGCGAAAGCGTAGTTGGGGTTGAGCGCGATCGCTCGACGGAACTCGGCCTCGCTTCCTTTCCAGTCGAATTCGTAGAAGAGCTTGAAGACCGCGAGCGACGTGTGTGCTTCGGCGGAGTTACCGTCCAGCTGCACCGCCATCTCGGCTGCTTGTCTGGCCTTGGGTCTGGCTTGGGATGCAGTCAAAAATCCTTCGTTATACCCAGCCCACAGATACGCGTCCGACAAGCCCGAGTATGCCGCGGCTAATTTCGGACTCAGCCTGGCCGCCTCTTCGAATTGAGCAATAGCCTTCTTCAAGTTCTCGTCGCTGGGACGGTTGAAGAAATAGCGACCCTTCAGATAGGCGTCGTGCCCCTCGGGATTCACCGTGGGCGCGGTAGCGAGCCGCGACTGCTCACTCTCCGTCAGGCTTACGTTGATCTCACGCGCAATTGCAGTCGCGAGATCCGCCTCCAATCCCAGCACATCGCTGGATTTTCTCTCGAAGGTCTGAGCCCACAGATGCTTATCCGTTCGCGCATCGATCAGCTGGGCTGTGACCCGCACTCTGTCTCCGGCTCGAGTCACCGAGCCCTCCAGCACCGCGTCGACGTTGAGTGTCTTTGCGATCTCAGGCGTCGGCGGACGATGCTTACCCTGGAACTGCATCGCCGAGCCGCGCGACGTGACGCGGAGCCGGCTGATCGTGGCGAGCGCGGTCGTCAATTCATCCGTCATTCCTTCGGCGAAGTAATCCTGCGTGGAATCGCCGGAGTAATTGTCGAGTGGTAGTACCGCAATCGAGCGGA
>JAHFCS010000200.1 GCA_023249395.1 Gemmatimonadota bacterium | reverse complement strand
ACGTATACACGATCCAGTCGCCGGTCCGCACATGCTCGACGCCAAGAGCCTCGATGATCCCTGTACCGCTGGCGACAACATTGCCGAGAGTCCCTCGCCCGGTGACGGCGGCGAACTGCGCCAGGATTTCAGGCGGAAATCCATTCGGGTAGGTCGGGAACGGCTGCGCGAGCTGCACGCCCGCGATCTCCCAGTGTCCGGCTGTGCTGTCCTTTCCCGCTGACGCGGGGTTCATACGTCCCCACGCGCCGAGGGCAGAGCTTCGGGGAGCCATCCCCTCGTAAGCGGCGATGTTCCCAAGGCCGCACACGGCAAGGTTTGGCAGATCGAGCCCGCCGACAGCGGACGCGACGTGAGCGAGCGTGTCGCTTCCGGCATCGCCGTAGAGAGCCGCGTCTGGGGCCTCGCCGGCTCCCACACCATCGAGGACGATTATCGCCGCGCGACTCACTCGACCTCCGTGTACACTCTGCTCAGGCGGCCGCGCAGGCCCGTCAGTAGCTCGTACGGCGACATTTCGGCGAGATCGGCCAGCTCCGCAACGCCAATATGCTCGCCGTTTTCGCCGGCGCCGATGAGCGTCACTACGTCGCCGATGCCGCAGGTCGAATCCGTGAGATCGAGCATGATCATGTCCATCGTGACAAGTCCCCTCACCGGAACGCGTCCGTCTCGCGCAAGAACGGAGCTCCGGTTGCTGAGCGCGCGGGGATAACCATCGGCATAGCCCATCGAGATCGTCCCGATCCTGCGACGTGATTCCGCTCGCCACGTCGCGTCGTAGCTCACACTGTCCCCCGGCTCGATCCACCGCGTCTCGGCGATTCTGGCGCGGACGTGAATCACCGGCTCGGGATCGAGCGACAGCCCCGCCCCGCTGCCGACGCCATAAAGAAAAATTCCCGGGCGAATCGCGTCCCACTCCGACTTGCCGTGCCTGACCATTGCGGCGCTTCCATCGGTGTGCAAAAGACGTGGTCGATCCGGCAGAGCAGCGACTGCTTCCCTGAAGCGGTGCTCCTGTTCCGCCATCGACCCATCGTCGAGCTCCGCCGAATGAAAGTGGGTGAACGCGCCGTCAGGCTTGTGCCACGCGACAACCTCGCGAAGACTGCCGACCTCACGCCATGGCACCCCCGCTCGTGACATGCCGGTGTCAATGGACAGATGCCAGCCACGGCCTTCGCGGCACCACGCAGCTATCTCCTTGGCGGAACCCAGCGTCGGCGTGAGCCTAAGTTCGCGCGCCGCCGTGTACTCGTCGGACAGCAGCGGAGAGAACACGATCACGGGCCGGCTGATCCCGGCCTCGCGCAGGACCTGTCCCTCGGAGATCGTCGCCACTCCGTACGCGGACGGCTCGAGCGGCTCGAGGGCCAGTGCTATCGGTTGAGCACCAAGACCGTAGCCGTCGGCTTTCACCATTGGAATCAACGGCACGCCCGCGCGCGACTGCGCGGCGCGCGCATTTCGTGTCAGCGCGGCGAGATCCACTTCCATCCACGCGCGATCTACGCGGTGATGCATAGGCAGCCCGTTGTCCTGCCCGCTGGTATATTCACAGCGCGCAATTTAGCGAGCCGGAGCAGCATGCACGACAAAACGACACTAAACGATGCCCTCGAGCTGATGCGCGATCTTCGCCGCAGATGCGAGTGGGATGCCGCGCAGACACACGATTCATTGCGCCCCTATCTGATCGAGGAAGCGCACGAGCTGGACGAGGCGATCCGCTCAGACAGCACTCCGCAGATGCGTGAAGAGCTCGGCGATTTGCTCCTGCAAGTGCTTTTTCATTCGGTGATCGCAGAAGAGCGCGGAGAATTCGACGCCGGCGACGTCGCGAGTGGGCTGATCGCCAAGATGCGCGCGCGCCATCCCCACCTCTATGGCGAAGGATCGGGAGAGTCGTGGGAGCGGATGAAATCGAGAAAGCGCGAGTCCATCGCCGATGGCCTGCCGGCATCGCTGCCGCCGCTACACAGGGCTCATCGGCTGCAGGATCGAGCGGCCGGCGTGGGATTCGATTGGCCCGATGTGACGGGTCCGGCGGCGAAGGTCGAAGAGGAGCTGGCCGAAGTTCGCGATCAGCTCGAAGGCCGGCCGCCGTTGGCCGCGGGCGCCGCGTCCACGCTCGACCCGGAGCACGCCCTGCTCGAGGCCGAGCTCGGCGATCTACTTTTTGCCTGCGTCAATCTCTGCCGGAAGGCGGGCGTCCACGCGTCACTCGCCCTCGATCGCGCGAACACGAAGTTCGAAGAGCGCTTCCGGCGCATCGAGGAGATGTGCCGTCAGCGTGGAATCTCAGTGGGCGAGGCCGGCCTCGAGCAGCTCGACGCACTTTGGGATGAGGCGAAGCTTGCCGAGTGACTGCTAGGGCCGAAGTCGGTTCATTGTGCGCGGAAAGGCGATCGCTTCTCGGAGGTGAGGAATCCCGCAGATCCACGCGACCGTACGCTCGAGGCCGAGTCCAAAGCCCGAGTGAACGAAGGTTCCGTACTTCCGGAGATCGAGGTACCAGCCGTACGCATCCACCGGAAGGTTCTCTTCCTGAATCCGGCTGAGGAGCCTCTCGTAATCGTCCTCGCGCTGCGACCCGCCGATTATTTCGCCGTACCCCTCCGGTGCCAGGCAGTCGTCGCACAGAACGGTGCGCGGATCGGCCGGATTCTCCTTCATATAGAAGGCCTTCGCCTCCTTCGGGTAGTTGTAAATGAAGAGCGGGCGATCGTGGCCTTCGACGAGAAGCGTCTCGTCCTCAGCGCCCATGTCGTCGCCCCACTTGATCGAGCTGCCCTGCGCCTGCAGAGTCGTCACCGCATCGGAATAGTCGATCCGCGGAAAGGGCGTCGCCACCGTTTCGAGGCGCGAGATGTCGCGCTCCAGCTCATTCAGCTCTGGCCGCGTGCGCTCGATGCACCGCGCAACGAGGTAGGAGATGAGCTCCTCCTGAAGGTGCATGTTGTCTTCAGAGTCGTTGAAGGCAACTTCCGGCTCGCACATCCAGAATTCGGTGAGGTGGCGCCTGGTCTTCGATTTTTCGGCACGAAAGGTGGGACCGAAGCAGTAAATCTTTCCGAACGCCGCGGCGGCTGCCTCACCATAAAGCTGGCCGGTTTGCGCCAGGTACGCAGTGCCCTCTTCGAAGTATTCGGTGGCAAACAAGCCGCTTCGCTCGCCGATCGCAGCGGTAAGAATCGGTGTGTCCACAAGCAGGAAACCCCGATCATAAAAAAAATCACGGATTCCCTGTTCGATCTCGTGCCGCACCCGCGCAATGGCTCGCTGACGCTCGCTCCGCAGCCACAGGTGACGATTGTCGAGCAGGAAGTCAATTCCGTGCTCCTTTGGCTGGATGGGGTAATCGGTGGGACTCGGACCGAGTATGGTGAGGTCGCTGACCGCCAGCTCGTAGCCCCCCGGAGCACGCGCGTCGGGCCGTACCGAGCCCCTTACTTCGATCGTCGTTTCCTGTGTAAGCTCCGCAAACCGTTCCCACGTCTCCGGAGCAAGACTACCTTTTACCAGGACGCACTGCAGCTTTCCGCTGCCATCGCGGATTACGATAAAGGCGACTTTACCGGACGAGCGAAGATGTGTAACCCAGCCGCGCACACGGACTTCCTGTCCGGCGTGGGCGCTGAGCTCGGCAATTCCAGGAGTTGGGGGAATCATTGAGATCTGGATCGGGAGGACGAGTGCGCGGCAAGCTAGACCACGCCTATAGGGGTGTCAACAGCACATGACTGTACGCACACGGCTCGGAATCGGGATCGTATCGATCACGATTGTCCTGCTCGTTCCATTGCTGCTGGCTCTGCGCTCTCTCGAGACGGTGCACCAGATCACGCGGAGCCTGCGCGAGCGGGAATTTGCGGGCTCGCTTCAGCTCGGTCGGTTCCGCCAGCTCACCGACGATGTGAGACGAACAGAAGATGCGCTGCTGTTCGTGCACGACGCCGCGAGCCTGGCACGAATGCAGGCCAATCTTTCCGCGCTTTCAGCGATCGGCGACTCGCTCGGCAGATATAAGCTCGTTCCAGCCGATGAAATCCGAACCGCGATCCTTGCGCTTCACGCGGCGACTGATGCCGAGTACGCTGCGGCCGCTGCGGGAAGCGGAAACGTCGCGGAGGAGATCTCGACCCAGCGTACGCGCCCGGCCATGCTCACGATCGAGCGCATCATCGCCCAAACAGAAGCACGGCTTCGCGAGGAAACCCGCGACAAGGCGGAGAAAACGGCGGAGGCGACCGTCGATGCGCAGCGCACTGCCGCGGGCTCGCTTGCGATTGCGTTGCTACTCGCGACGCTGATTGCCATCTGGCTCACGCGGTCGATCAGCCGCCCCGTTCATGATCTCGAGAAGGGCATGAAGGCAGTTGCCGACGGCGACTTTACTCATCGACTTCCGATGGCCGAGAGCAGGAACGACGAATTCGGACGCCTCGCCAACAGCTACCAGAGAATGACTTCGCAGCTCGCCGAGCTCGACAAGCTCAAGGCGGAGTTCGTGTCCGTCGCGTCACACGAGCTGAAGACTCCGATCAACGTCATCGTCGGATATCTCGAGCTCCTTCAGGAGAACATCTACGGCGAGCTCAATCCGAAGCAGCGCGAGATCTGCGCAACGCTCGGCAAGCAGGCGCAGACCCTCACCAGGCTGGTGAAGCGGCTTCTCGACATCAGCCGCTTCGAAGCGGGCGGCGGAAAGCTCGAGCGGCGCCAGATTGATCTCGACCGTTTCCTCCACGCCTTCGAGTCGTCGTTCCAGGTGCTGGCGCTGCAGCGAGAGATTACCTTCCGTGTCGTCCGGGGGGACGATCTTCCAGCGCATGTCCTCTGGGACGAAGACCGGATCAACGAGGTGCTCGGCAATCTCCTCTCGAACGCGTTCAAGTTTACCGATCGAGGTGGAACGGTCGAGCTGGCAGTCGAAGGGATGGACAACGAAGTGACGATCACGGTGCGGGACTCGGGAGCCGGAATTCCCGAGGAGCAGCTTCCGCACA
>JAHFCS010000199.1 GCA_023249395.1 Gemmatimonadota bacterium | reverse complement strand
CGAAGGTGACCGCGTTCGCGCTGGCGACCGCCTCTCCGAGGGGCCGGTCAATCCGCACGACATCCTGCGCATCAAGGGACCGCGCGCGGTGCAGGAGTATCTGCTCAACGAAGTGCAGGACGTGTATCGCCTGCAGGGCGTAAAGATCAACGACAAGCACATTGGCGTGATCGTCAGGCAGATGCTTCAGAAGGTGAGGGTGCTCGATTCCGCCGACACGCCGTTCCTCGAGGGTGAGCACGTGGACAAGCAGACCTTCCGCGACGTGAACGAGAAGACCAAGAAGCGGAAGGACGACCCGGCGACGTCCGAGCCGCTGCTGCTCGGCATCACCAAGGCGAGTCTTACGACGCAGTCGTTCATCTCTGCGGCGAGCTTCCAGGAGACGACGCGTGTTCTGACCGACGCGGCGATCCGCGGAGCGAGGGACGAGTTGATGGGACTGAAGGAGAACATCATCATCGGCCACCTGATTCCGGCGGGCACTGGTATGTACCGGTATCAGGAAGTGGACATCGAGGGTGCGCCGCAGCCACCGTTGCCGGAGATTCTTCCGGAGCCGACCATCGCCGAGATTCTCGCGGAGCCGGATCTCGAGGAGGTAACGGCGCCAGCGCTGGCGGACGACGAGCTGTAGTCGTCACCGCCAGGTCGAGATAAAGGGGAGACAGCCAAGGCTTTCTCCCCTTTTTCATCCTGCGATGTCATCTGACGTATATCTCGTTCAGGCGGACCTGGGGCCCAGTCTGTTCGGAGAGAGACGGACCAAATGCAATGCACATTGTAATGACCAAAGGGATTGGGCCTTAAAGTTTGGTTTCGGCGGCTCGATCCTGGGCGGTATCGGCGGATTCTACTTGAGCAGATAGTCGGCTTGACTCTTTCATCGGGAGATGCAGATGAAGCGCGCGTTGATGCTGATCTCGGTCATGATGTTTTCTGCTCCGGTGTCTGGCCGCGCGCAGGGTCTCGCGTCGTTGCAGCAGGGGGCGCGAATCCGCGTCGAAGGCCCCGGAGCACGGCCCCCCTGAATGAATGGAATTCCGAAATTGCTCATATCATGGAGCAGTTCAAATTCGGGGCCGTAACGAATGGCCACCGGCGGCGCTCCGAGGGCATAAGAGTTGACTGCATCGTCACTTCCACCGTCGCGAGCGCGCTGCGCATCGCTTGACACCCATCACACGCCGGTCTAACTTTAAAGGCTACCCCGTCCTTAGTTGCGGGGGATTTTTTACACCCCATCAGCGTTAATGCCGACAATCAATCAGCTCGTCCGTCAGAGCCGCCGAGACGTACAAAAAAAGGAAAAAGCTCCAGCTTTAAAGCAGAATCCGCAGAAGCGTGGCGTCTGCACCCGCGTCTATACCACGACGCCCAAAAAGCCCAACTCGGCGCTACGCAAAGTGGCTCGCGTTCGCCTCACCAATGGATTCGAGGTCACCGCCTACATCCCGGGCGAAGGGCACAATCTGCAGGAGCACTCGATCGTGCTCATCCGCGGCGGTCGCGTGAAGGACCTGCCGGGCGTCCGGTACCACATCGTGCGCGGCAGTCTTGACGCATCAGGCGTGAATGGACGCAACAAGAGCCGCTCCAAGTACGGCACCAAGAAGCCCAAGGCTGCAGCCGGAGGAAAGAAGTAAATGAGCCGCCGCAAAAAGTCGGTAAAGCGCACGATTCTTCCTGACGCGCGCTACGACAGCCAGACCGTGTCGAAGTTCATCAACGCGATCATGTACGAGGGAAAGAAATCCACCGCCGAGCGCATCTTCTACAGCGCGATGGACCTTGTCGAGAGCCGCACGAGCCAGTCGGGCGTAACGGTTTTCAAGCAGGCGCTGACGAATCTGAAGCCGGCCGTCGAAGTGAAGAGCCGCCGTGTCGGTGGCGCGACGTATCAGGTTCCGGTTGAAGTCCGTCCCGATCGCCGCACCGCGCTGGCGATGCGCTGGCTGATCACGTTCTCGCGCAGCCGCAACGAGAAGTCGATGGCCGAGAAGCTCGCGGCCGAAGTGATCTCGGCGTCGAAGGGCGAAGGCAACGCGATCAAGAAGAAGGAAGACACGCACCGGATGGCGGAAGCGAACAAGGCGTTCGCGCACTATCGCTGGTAGTCAGACGCCCCGCAGATACTCATGAATCGAAAAGACCGCCGCTGACCCTTCGCCCACTGCCGCTGCGATCCGGTGGTTCGATGTCGCGCGGACGTCGCCGGCCGCGAAAATGCCCGGCACGCTGGTTTCAAACATCATCGGCTCGCGCTCCGGACCCCACCCGCGGGCGGCCGCGCGTACCTCTGCGCCAGTGAGAAGGAATCCGTTCTCGTCTGTCGCCACGACGGACTTGAACGCGTCGGTCCGCGGCGCCACGCCGATGAAGATGAACAGCGCGTTGGCCTCGACGCTCTGCGTCATTCCGCTTTCTGCGTTGCGGATGTCGAGTCGCTCGAGATGACCCTCGCCGTGCACCGCCGTGATTTCGGAGTTGCCCATGACGCTGATGTTTTCGGTGCGCTCGATGCGGTCCACCAGATACTGTGACATCGCATGCGACAGCCCCGACTTGCGCACTACCACCGTCACATGCTCGGCGTAGCGTGAAAAGAACAACGCAGCCTGCCCCGCCGAGTTGGCGCCGCCCAGTACGAAGATGCGCTGGCCACGATACAACGCAGCCTCGGACAGCGCGGCACCGTAGTACACCCCGGCGCCGATAAGCGCGGCGATACCCGGAATGTTCAGCTCGCGCACCGCCATCCCCGACGACAACATCAGCGCGTGACACGCCACTTCGCTCCCGCCGGACAACTGCACGATACGATATGGATCCTCGCGACGCACTCCAACCACCGATTGTCCGATGAGAACCTCGGTGCCAAATCGCTTCGCCTGTGTGGCGGCCCGACGGGCGAGATCGGCGCCCGTTACACCGTTCGGGAAACCAAGATAATTCTCGATCATCGAGCTCGTACCGGCCTGTCCACCCGGCGCGTTCTGCTCGACGAGCAGCACCTTCAGCCCCTCGGATGATCCATACACGGCACATGCGAGTCCCGCCGGTCCCGCACCGATGATGACAAGATCGTAGAAGGGGAGAACGGGAACCGTTTGCAGTCCGACCTTCGCCGCCAGCTCGACGTTCGACGGCGCGGTCAGCATCGTCCCGTCAGCGAGCAGCACTACCGGCAGACGCGAGAGGTCTCCGCCGGTCGAGAGGATCAACGCGCGGATCGCGTCGTCGTGTTCGATATCGATCCACTGATAAGGAATCTGATTTCGCGACAGAAAGTCACGCGTGTCGTAGCTCTGCGGCGACCAGCGCGACCCGACCACGCGGACGCCGTCGTACGGAATGCGCACGTGCGCCGCCCAGTCGGAGAGGAGATCATCCAGCACCGGATACAGGCGCTGATCGGGCGGATCCCAGGGCTTCATGAGATAGTAGTCCAGCCCGACCTCATTGATCGCAGCGATCGCGGCTTCCGTATCGGCGTACGCTGTCAGCAGGGTGCGCTTTGTCTCCGGAAAGAGCTGGAGCAGCTCACTGAGGAGCTCCGTGCCCGACATTTCCGGCATGCGCTGGTCGACCAGGAACAGCGCGACTGGTGATCCGCGCTGTTTCAGCTCACGCGCGACCTCGAGTGCCTGCTGGCCAGACGATGCCGAAAGTATCCGATGCGTCTGGCGATAGCGCCGCCGCAGGTCCCGTTCGACCGCACTGAGCACTTCATGATCATCGTCGACCGCGAGGATGACGGGCTTGGCCACGGGTTCGACTCCGGCTAGCGATGGTGAGCGGTGGATCTGGAGACGGGCAACGTCACCCGGAATTCTGTCCCAGTCGCCTCGGTGCTGAGATCGATCTCGCCATGATGCCGTTGGACGATGCGCCGAGCGATATCGAGCCCGAGACCGGTGCCGTCACCAACTCCTTTCGTCGTGAAGAACGGATCGAATATGCGGCCAACCACGTCGGCTGGAATGCCCGGGCCGTCATCGACGACGCGAACGACTACGTGTCCATTCTCCGCTGCGGCGCTGACGAGCACGTGTCCCTTCGGCGTCGCGTCGATGGCATTATCCACGAGATTGGCCCACACCTGATTCAACTCGCCGCCGTAGCCGTCGACGTCGGGGAGGTCGGGTGGCACCTGCAGCTCGACGTCCACTGACTTCGCGCGCGCCTTGGAGCGGAGCACGGTGAGCGTGTCCGACAGGCCGCGCCCGATCGCAATCGGTTTCAGCGTGGCCTGCTGGTCCATGTAAGTGAAGCCTTTCACTGCCGCAACGAGCGCGTGTATCCGCGACGCGGCAGTGCTGATCTCCGACGCCAGGCGGCGGACGGTCTCGACCGCCGAGAGGTGCGAGAGCACCGGGCCGATCCGATCGACGCCAACGGAGGCGCCGATGGCATCAAGATCTGCGGGAGCGAATGCCGATTCGGCGAGCGGTGCGATTTCCACGCCCGACACGCCGCGCGCGTCGAGCCAGTCCGCAATGGCGTCTTCCCGGTCGGCGACGTCGAGTGGTGAGCGGGCAGCGGGCGTCGCCAGATCCTCGTCGCGCACCGCGGCGATCGTCAGGCACTGCGCATCGGACAGGTTCAACGCGCAGAACTGCTTGGTCGCCTCCTCCAGCACGTCGAGTTCGGCGACGAGCGTTTCCGCGCTGCGCGCCACCGCCGATGCAGGATTATTCAGCTCGTGCGCGAGGCCGGCGGCCAACCGGCCGAGCGATGCCATCTTCTCGTCATGCAGCTCACTGGACTTGAAGACTCGCGCCCGATCGACCATGACGTGCACCAACTCGCCCGTGAGCTCATGACACTCGCTGATCATCCGCGGGATGTCGGCGGGATCGACCATGAGCAGTTCGGTGCGCTCCTCAGCCACCACATCGCCCGGCGGGGCGTGGATGCGGGAGTACGGCAAGAGGCCGGTGACGTCACCGCCATGCCATTCCATCACGATGCGCGGGCCGGAACCGCGATCGACACGAATCGACACGTGGCCGTC
>JAHFCS010000198.1:3432-5046 GCA_023249395.1 Gemmatimonadota bacterium | reverse complement strand
AGAAACCGTAAGACACCTCCGTCCCCTGCGGAGCGACATTCCCGAGAATGTGGAAAGGGCAATCAACAGGGCGCTGTCGATCGATCCGTCGGAGCGTTTTCGGACGAGCTCGATGTTCGCGCAGGCGCTGGCTTCAACCAGCGTCACAACGCCGACCGACACCGAGACGATGCCGCAGCCGATCGTTTCGGCGGCCAAGTCCATCGCGGTTCTGCCGTTCACGAACATGAGCGCCGATGCGGAGAACGAGTACTTCACCGACGGAATGGCTGAGGAGATCATCAACGCGCTCTCCAAGATCCAGACGCTGCGCGTCGCATCGAGAACCGCGTCGTTCGCTCTGAAGGGGAAGAACGAGGAGATCGCCGAGATCGGGCGAAAGCTCAAGGTCTCGACGTTTCTCGAGGGCAGCGTCCGGAAGATGGGCAACAGACTCCGAATCACGGCACAGCTCGTCAATGTCGCTGACGGGTATCACCTCTGGTCGGAGCGCTACGACCGCGAGATGGAGGACGTATTCGCGATCCAGGACGACATCTCACAGTCGATCGTGAAGGCTCTCAGGGTCATCCTCAGCGAGGACGAGAAGAAGGCGATCGAGAAGGCCCGCACCGAGAACGTGAAGGCGTACGAGTACTACCTGCGCGGACGCCAGTTCTTCGAGATTCGGCGCAAGAGCCTCGAGTTCGCGAGGCAGATGTTCAAGCGGGCCATCGATACGGACCCGGACTATGCGCTCGCGCACGCAGGCATTGCTGACTGCTGCTCGCTTCTCTACACCTACTTCGACGCTCGGGAATCGAACCTGCGCCAGGCTCAGGCAGCGAGCCAGAAAGCGCTGGAGCTGGAGCCCGACCTTGCCGAAGCTCACGTCGCACGCGGCATCGCAGTTTCGCTCAACCGCAACTTTCCGGAGGCGGAGGCGGAGTTCGAGAAGGCGATGCGATTGGACCCCAAGCTGTTCGACGCGCCGTACTTCTATGGAAGAGCCTGCCTCGCGCAGGGGAAGTTTGCCGAGGCCGTGAGTTTGTTCGACCGGGCCTCGCTGCTTCGCCCTGATGATTTTCAGGCGCCAAGCTTTCTCGCGCAGGCCTACGCGGGTCTTGGCAAGCGAGCCGACTCGGTCGCCGCCAACCGGCGCGGGCTGAAGCTCACCGAAGAACGGATCGAGCTGAACCCGGACGACGCCCGCGCTTACAACCTTGCCGCGGCACTCCTCGCTTCCCTCGGCGAAACCGACCGCGCGCTGGACTATGCACGCCGCGCGGCAGCGCTGGATCCCGACGATCCCATGACGCTGTACAACGTGTCATGCACGTATGCGGTGCTAGGCAAGGGAGAAGAAGCGCTGAATTGTCTGGAAAGCGCGCTCGACAAGGGCTATGGGCACAAGGACTGGATCGAGCACGATCCTGACTTCGATTCACTCCGAGAACATCCCCGGTACAAGGCGATACTCGACGCCATGTAGCGCGGGTGATCTACTGTTGCGCGCCCTGCCCTTTGTAAATCACTCCGTTCTTCATGACGAAGCTCACGTGCTCCGTCGCGTGAATGTCCTGGAGCGGATCGCCGGGAACTGCGACGATGTCGGCAAGCTTTCCTGCTGCTAGC
>JAHFCS010000198.1:0-3422 GCA_023249395.1 Gemmatimonadota bacterium | reverse complement strand
CCACCCATCGTGCCGGCGGTGAGCGCCGCCATCGGAGTCATCCCGCCCCATTCGACCATCAGCGCGAACTCGTGACCGTTCGTACCGTGAGGGATCACGCCCGCGTCGGTGCCGAGAGCGATGTTCAGGTGGTGCGCGACAGCGATTCGAATTGCGTTTCGGATCGCAGCGGCGGCCGCCAGTGCTTTCTCGGCCCGCAGACCTTTGAGGACTCCCGTCCGCGCGAAGCGCTCTACCGCCTCGGACGCCATCAGCGTCGGGACCAGATATGTGCCCCGCTGCGCCATCATGCTCGCCCCCTCCTCGTCGAGAAAGGACCCATGCTCGATCGACGACACGCCCGCCCGAACGGCGATCTTGATGCCTTCCGTGCCGTGCGCATGAGCCGCGACCTTCCGGCCCAGCTTCGTCGCTTCATCGACGATCGCTTTCATCTCCTCGTAGGTGTATTGCGTCGCGCCGACAGCATCGCCCTCTGAGAGCACGCCACCGGTAGCGCATGCCTTGATCACGTCGGCGCCCGATTTCACCTGGTAGCGCACGGCGGTGCGCACCTCTTCCGGTCCGTTCGCGATCCCTTCCTTTGGACCGAGCTCGATCAAACCCGGCTTGAACCCGTTCTGGTCGCAATGTCCGCCGGTTATTCCAATGAGGTGCCCGGCGTTTTCCATTCGTGGTCCCGGCACGCGCCCGTCGGTGATGGCCTGGCGGAGCGCCATGTCGTCGAAGTTCGGCGAGCCAACCACGCGAATGCTCGTGAAGCCAGCCATCAACGTCTTGAGGGCGTTCGACACGCCGACTATCGCGCCGTACGAGCCGTAGTCCTTCACCACCGCCAGATCGTTCAATGGATCGCCGAGTGTGCGGCCGATGATGTGGGTATGCGCGTCGATGAATCCGGGAAGCAGTGTCACGTCGCCGAGATCGATTACGCGCGCCCCGGAGGGAATCGCTACCGACGCAGATGGTCCGGCAGCAACGATGCGGTCGTCGGTGACGACAATCGCGGCGTCGCGCACAGTCGCCGCGCCGGTTCCGTCGATCATCCGAGCAGCACGCAGGACCATGGTATTCTGGGCGGACAGCGGCGCGGCGATTGCCGACGCGAGGGCAACTGCAACGATGAGTGCTTTTCGGTTCATTCTTTTCGGGTTTGGGTGAACGCAAAGGTAACGGTGTTGATCTCGGCCGGCTTTTCGCCCTGCGGCTGTTCCTTGAGTCCCGCATCTCCCGTGATGACACGGAGCGCACGCGGCACGCAGCGCAGCGTGACTGTCGCCGATTCCGCCCGATGCAGCTCTCCGTCAGTCTCGTAGAAGGGAACGTCGTCGAAGCCAAGAGTGAATTCAGGCGCCCGCTCCACGCTGACCGCACGAGAAGTCGTGTGCGCCCCGCTCGTGGCGGCTCCAAGCATCCCGAGTCGCTTGACCGAGGATGTGTCGGCGACCGCAATCGCATCGAGGCAGCCGTCGGTAATTGTCGCCGTCGGCGCAATGAGAAACGCACCACCGAAATACGGTCCGTTGGCGATCAACACCATCATGTAGAGGGATCTCTCCCGCTTCGCAGAGGAAGATTGGATGGCGACGTTCACCCCGCGAAATCGACGCAGCTGCCTCAATGCGCTGTAGAGATAGACGGCGCGCCCGCTCAGCCAACGAGTATCCGCAAGCTCCTGAAGGACCGCCACGTCGAATCCGAAGCCGCACGAGTTCAGAAAGAATCTGTCTTCAACTCGTCCCACATCGACGCGTGTGCCCGATGACTCGACGGAGCGCCGCGCGACGACCTCGAGACTCGCGCCGGCGGTGCCAAGTGTCTTCGCGAAATCGTTGCCCGTGCCGGCAGGGATGACGCCGAGCCTCGTATCGGAGCTCGACGTGAGAATCGCGTCGGCCACGTTGCCGATGGTTCCGTCACCACCGACACAGACGATCGTGGTGGATCCATCGGTGATGGCGGCCAGCGCGACGTTCCGCTCGTCTCCCGATTCACGAGTCGTCCGCACGTCAGTCATACCGTGCCGTGCGAAGGCGGAGCGAATCGCCGGCAGCATTTTCGCGCCACGCCCCCGCCCTGCCGCCGGGTTGACGATGACGCAGACGCGCTCGCTCAGTGGCCCAATCCGACCGTGGTCGAGTCTCCGCGCCGAAGCTTCCACGCCATCGGTGGTATTGCGGCGCGATCGGCGAATACTCCCGCCGCGAGGAGTGGCCACACGCCGGCGCTGTCGGCGGCGCTGAATGAGAAGACCGCCATTCCCGTCGCGCCGACCTCACGGGCGAGGGCGATCTGCTTGATGATCTCGGTGGCGCCCTTGCTCGCGTCGATGCCGATGTACATCGCGCGCCTTGTTCCCCGTTCCGCACCCTCCACATGGTCGAGGAGCAGGCAGGTCCAGTCGGCGCGCGCGCAGAGAAAGGGCTGGATACGGAAGTAGGTCATCGGAACGATGACGTCCATATAGCCGCTCCGCGCCCACGCGCGAGCATCCTGCATCAGATCGTTCAGACCTCGCTGGGTTCTCCAGTTCCACTTGTCTTCGTACACCCCCCAGACAGCCGCTGAAAACACCAGCGACGGCCTCACCGCTGTAATGCTGTCGTACGTCTCCTTCACCATTCGGTTGATGAGGTTGGTGCGATAGTCGACCCACTCCCTGGAATGAGTCGTCGGGTCGCGCCCGAACTCGGCAAGACTCGGCGCATCGTAGGACCAGTCCGGGCCCGGGTATCGAATGCGGTCGAGATGAATTCCATCCACGTCGTATCTGCGCGCCACATCCGCCGCGACACGCGCGAGTCGCGTGCGAACCGCGGGAAAACCCGGAGACAACCAGACGTACTCCTCTCCATTGGGACAGGACAATCGCTTTCCGAAACGGTCGCTCATTGCCCACTCGGGATGATCGAGGAGCATGTGCCGCGGATTTCCCGGTGCAGGCAGCGGAATCGCCCGACATTGTCCTTCGATCCCAGCCGGCCGGCCGGTTAGCGCGTTGAAATACGCGTGCACCTGAAGTCCGCGGCGATGGCCCTCGCGCACTGCGACCTCGAGCGGATCATACGACGGAGTTCCGCCGAGCGTCCCGCAGAGCAGCGCCGCGCACGGCTCGATGCTCGAGCGATAGTATGCGTCTGCCGCCGCGCGAGCCTGGAAGTAAATGACATTGAAATGCGCTCGCGCCGCTTTCTCCATGATGTCGGAGATCTTCGCCGGAGAGTCGTAGTCGAAGCGCGTCACCCAGAGCGCGCGGCCCTCGGCAGTGCCCTGCGCGTCCGATACTTGCACACCGCCGACAATTGCCAGCGTCAAGTGGAAGAAAAAGAAGAGGCGGGAGCAACTCGGAGAACTTCTCATTTCATGCAGCTCGATCAGTGGGCGCGCGGGGAACTACGATAAAATCAATGGGTGCGCTGCGC
>JAHFCS010000197.1 GCA_023249395.1 Gemmatimonadota bacterium | reverse complement strand
GAACAGAGCGACAGCATCGATGAGATCGCCGGAGCGGCGAGCTCGCTCTCCTCGGCTGCGCGTCGCGTCGCTCAGCTCGTGGGAACGTTCAAGCTTGGCGACACACCATCGCGGGGGATGCCGGCCGTTCAGTCATCTTGAACATGTAGGCTGATTCCACCAAACGGGGCCCGGAGGCATCCGCCACGGCGAACTGACCTCCTGAGTATGCAGTCGCGCCGCCGAAGCGTCCGTCTTTGGCAAGCGCATAGAAGCTGAGATCGAATCGGGGCCGGCCACGGTAGTCGAGCAGTCTCTTCTCGGTCATGGCGATCACCCGCTCGATCGTCTTCAGACATGCGGCCTCGGGAGCTACGCCCTGGCGCATCAGCTCCACTATGAAGAAAGCCCCGCAAACCTTGATATTGGCCTCGCCCCGCCCGGTAGATCCGGCGGCGCCCACCGTGTTGTCACAATACTGGCCGGCGCCGATGATCGCTGAGTCGCCGACGCGCCCCGGAATCTTCCACGAGATACCGCTTGTCGTTACAACCGAGGAAATATCCCCGGTGGCGTTCACCGCATTCATGTTGATCGTGCCGGTCGAGTACTTGATCTTCACCGGGTCGCTGTGATCGAGCCAGTTGTCGTTGTTGTTGATGCACGATTTCCATTTGAGCCAGTCCTGCCGGCTTTTCTCGGTGAGCAGATTCTGCTCCTCGAATCCCATCTCCAGTGCGAACTTCTTCGCCCCTGCTCCGACGAGCATGATGTGGTCGGTGTAGTCCATCACCGCCTTCGCAACCAGTGACGCGGTAGCGACGTCCTCCAGCGCTGCGACCGCTCCAGCGCGTTTCGTCGGGCCGTGCATGCAGCAGGCATCCAGCTGGACGACGCCATCCTCGTTCGGCAATCCGCCGAGTCCCACCGATTGATCGTTGGGATCGAGCTCCTGGATGTTCACGCCGGCGACGATTGCGTCGAGTGTATCGGCGTTCTCGCGAGTGATCATGTCATAGGCCTTCGCCACTCCACGAATCCCGTTGGCCGACGCGATTACCACCGGTCGTCCCGCAAAAGTGGCCGGTAAGGATTGCTCGCCTTCGACCGCGAATAACGGCTTCGAGAGAGTCATGGTGGCGACTGCCGTTGCGCCCGCACCGATGAATTCGCGACGAGTGATGTTCATTTTCTTGCGCCGGTAGAAGGAGGGTGTCGGCTTCGCATAACGTAATCCGCGAGTGTAGTTTCCCGCCAATTATGACACCGTCGGTACCCTCCCGATATAGAACTACAGGCGTTAGCTTGTAGGCTGTTTTTCCACCATCAGTGAGTGGTAGCGGACGATTCTGCACGCTCCGACACGAAGGTCAAAGGATTTGGAATGAAAGGCAATTTCCGCCTGCGGCGAATCGCATCGTTTGGCATGTTGGCCGTGCTTGCGCTGGCACTCGCCGCATGCGAGCAACATCCGAACACGACGTTCAGTCCGCATTCGGACTATGGCCTGGCAATCGACTTCCTCTGGGATCGGCTGCTGCTGCTTGCGACGATCGTATTCGTTCTCGTCGAAAGCGCCCTCATCTACATCGTGTTTCGCTATCGCAAGCGAGAGGGCGACCAACGGCCGCCGCAGACACACGGCAACGTCGTAATCGAGATCTTCTGGACCCTCATTCCGGCGTTCATTCTTCTGTTCATCGCCGTTCCAACGGTGAGGACGATCTTCAAGACCCAGGCGAAGGCCGTCGCAGGCGCCCTTCAGATCGAGGTCATCGGACATCAGTGGTGGTGGGAGTTCCGCTATCCCGAATACGGAATCATCACCGCCAACGAGATCTACATTCCCACTGGCCGCACCGTGAACTTCAAGCTCACGTCCAACGACGTGATTCATTCCTTCTGGGCGCCGCAGCTTGGCGGCAAGCGCGATCTGATAACGAATCGAACCAATTACATCTGGCTGACGCCCGACTCGACGATGCAGCCGGCGGAGTGGAATGGCTTCTGTACCGAGTACTGCGGGACGTCGCACGGCAAGATGCGCTTCCGCGTGTTCACAGTTAAGCCCGATCAGTTCGCGAGCTGGGTCGCAAAGGAGCGTGGGCCGGCGGTGTTCGGAGCGACTGCGATACCGACGCCCGCGCCGGCGGCCGGAGCAGCCACGCCCGCGATGATCGTGCCGGTATCGGAAGGATCGGCAGAGCCTGGTTACACTTTCCCCGCGAACCAGCCGGAGTTCGACTACGCCAAGCCGCATACGCCGGTTCCTGCGGGAATGACCTTCACTCGCGGTCTCACCGGGAATGCCCACCGCGGCCAGCAGGTCTATTCATCGGCCGCCTGCATCGGATGTCACGCGATCGCAGGCAATCCGGCGTCGATGGCCAACATCGGACCCAACCTGACGCATTTCGGATCACGAGCCACGATCGGCGCGGGAAGCTTTCCCAACACGCCGGCCTATCTTGCTCTCTGGATCAAGAATGCGCGGGTGATGAAGCCCGGAGTCATCATGCCGACGCTGGGCATGAATGAATTCGATCCGGTGCTCAAGACGCAGGTCACGAAGGCCCAGGGCGGACTAGACGACCAGCAGATCGCTGACATCGTCGCATATCTTTCGGCGCTGAAGTAAGAGGAATATCGGATGGCATCGACCGCAATCCCGACCCAGGCTGCTCCGCACGCCACAGCTCCCTACGCGGAGAAATCGGGGGTCTGGAGCTGGCTCACGACGGTGGACCACAAGCGGATAGGACTGCTCTATCTCTACACCGCACTTGTGTTCTTCATCATCGGCGGCCTCGAAGCGGAGCTGCTTCGCATCCAGCTTCAGGGACCAAATCGCCACTTCGTGTCGGCAGAGCTCTACAACCAGCTCTTCACGATGCACGGTACGACGATGATCTTCCTCGCGGTCATGCCGCTGTCGGCGGCATTCTTCAACTTCCTGATTCCCCTGCAGATCGGCGCGCGCGACGTCGCGTTCCCGCGGCTCAACGCCTTCAGCTACTGGGTCTATCTGTTCGGCGGAATCTTCATTACGCTGCCGATCCTCTTTCAGGTTGCCCCGAACGGTGGGTGGTTCGGCTACGTCCCGCTTACCACCAAGGCGTATTCGCCCGGAGTCAACATTGATTTCTGGGTGATCGGACTTCTGGTGCTCGGCGTATCGTCGCTGGCGGCGGCATTCAACTTCATCACAACGATCATCAACCTGCGGACGCCCGGCATGACGCTGATGCGCATGCCGATGTTCACCTGGATGTCTTTCGTTGTGATGTTCATGCTGATCCTCGCCTTCCCGGTCATCACAATCGCGCTCGTCTTCCTTCTTTTCGATCGCTTCTTCGGGACGAACTTTTACACGATCACGGCCGGTGCCGATCCGCTCCTCTGGCAGCACCTTTTCTGGATCTTCGGGCATCCCGAGGTATACATCCTCATCCTGCCAGCCTTCGGCCTCGTGTCCGAGGTGTTGCCGACCTACTCGGGCAAGCCGCTGTTCGGCTACCCGGTGATGGTTTACTCGGGAATTCTCATCGGAGTACTTGGCTTCGGGGTGTGGGCGCACCACATGTTCGCCGTCGGCTTGGGACCGATCGCCGACAGCGTGTTTGCGCTCTCGACGCTGCTCATCGGCATTCCAACCGGCGTCAAGATCTTCAACTGGCTGGCGACGATGGCCCAGGGGTCCATCCGATACACGACATCGATGATGTTCGGCATCGGCCTTGTCGCGCTGTTCATCATCGGCGGAATCTCCGGCATCATGCACGCCTCGCCGCCGGCGGACCTGCAGCAGACCGATACGTACTTCATCGTCGCCCATTTCCATTACGTGCTGTTCGGCGGCTCGATCATGGGAATCTTCGCCGGCATCTATAATTACTTCCCGAAGATCACAGGCCGCCTGATGAACGAGCCGCTCGGCAGATGGCACTTCTGGACCAACTTCGTCGGCATGAACCTGACCTTCTTCCCGATGCACTTCTCCGGAATGCTCGGGATGCCGCGCCGCATCTACACCTATGACGCCGGCCAGGGATGGGACAGCTACAATCTCATATCGAGCATTGGCGCTTACATTCTAGTCGTCGCGACGCTGATCTTCGTCTACAACTTCTTCATGAGCCGCAAGCGCGGCGCCATTGCCGGCCCGAATCCATGGAACGCGGGAACGCTAGAATGGAGCATTCCGTCGCCGCCGCCCGAGTACAACTTCGCGGTGTTGCCGTACGTCACGTCGCGCTACCCGTTATGGGAAGGAGGCGAGGCCGACGCCGAGAGCGCCCGGATCAATTCCCAGGAAGGAAGGAGCGCGGAAGAGCTGGGAATCGTTCTTCCGTACAGCACCATCAAGCCTCTACTCGTCGCCCTGGGGTTGATCGTCATGTTCTCCGGGCTGATGATCACACACGCGCTCATTTTCATCGGCGCCGCCATTCTCGTTGGATCCCTTTACAGCTGGCTCTTGAGCCCGCTCGAGCCGGAGCACCACTAGATCATGTCCGCACCAGCCGCGCACCACTACACCTCTACCGGTCTCGACAGCCGGAAGGTCGCCATCTGGGCCTTCATCGGCTCGGAGTGCATGCTGTTCGTGTCGCTCATCTCCACCTATCTCATCTACAAGGGGCGGAGCAGAGTCGGTCCGTTCCCGCACGAGACGTGGGTGGATCCAACGAGCGGGCACCATTTCCATGCAATCCTCAACATCCCTGTCACCTCGGCGTCGACGTTCACTCTGCTCATGTCGTCGCTGTTCATGGTGCTCGCGCTCTCCGCCGTTCAGAACAAGGACGTCCCGAAGCGCACGACGGGCGATAGGATACTCGGCTCGTCGAAGCTCTGGCTGTGGGCGACCGCGCTTGCCGGAACGACCTTCCTCGGCTTCCAGGCATTCGAGTTCACATCCTTCGTGCACGAAGGGCTGACGATTCGCACCAACCTCTTCGGATCGTCGTTCTTCACACTCACCGGTTTTCACGGAGCGCACGTCACCGCCGGAGTTATTTGGCTGCTCACGCTGTTGTCGATCGACTATAAGCGGGGGCTCGGGCCGAATGACGCGCTCAAC
>JAHFCS010000196.1 GCA_023249395.1 Gemmatimonadota bacterium | reverse complement strand
TTCTCAAAACTCGTCGCATCACAACGGGCGCGGTGACCGACGCCGATCTCGACGAGGACGCGCTCCGCAATCTGGTCGAGGAATACAAGTCGCTCGTCCGCAACAGGATCGGGGTTGATTTTCCGACAGACCCAACCGTCCAGCTCTGGGGCGCGATTGAAGCGGTGTGGAAGTCGTGGATGCTGAAGAAGGCGCGCGACTACCGGAAGGTGAACAACATCTCCGAAGATCTCGGCACCGCGGTGAACATCGTGGCAATGGTATTCGGAAACCTCGGCGACGATTCCGGGACGGGCGTCGCGTTTACGCGCGATCCCTCGACCGGCGAGCGAAAGTTCTACGGCGAGTTTCTCGTCAACGCCCAGGGAGAGGACGTTGTCGCGGGCACTCGCACGCCGCTCCAGATTGACCAGATGGCTGAGCGTCTGCCGGCCGCGTACACGGAGCTTCTCGACACGCAGCGCCGCCTCGAGGAACATTACGCCGACATGCAGGATCTCGAGTTCACTGTCGAGCGCGGGAAACTGTTCCTCCTTCAGACGCGTACTGGAAAACGTACCGCTGCCGCCGCGATTCGCATCGCCCGCGACATGGTCGGTGAAGGTCTCATCGACAAGCGCGAGGCGGTCAGACGCGTTCCCGCGGGCCAGCTCGACCAGCTCCTGCATCCGATCATTGACCCGTCCATTCACGCCGTTCCTCTATGCACCGGTTTGCCCGCGAGCCCGGGTGCGGCGAGCGGCGTCGCCGTATTCGATTCCGAGATCGCCGAATCGCGCGCTGCCGCTGGGGGGCACGTCATTCTCGTTCGTGAGGAGACGACGCCCGACGACTTTCACGGCATCGTCGCCGCGCGCGCGGTTCTCACGTGCCGGGGCGGAATGACGAGTCACGCTGCGGTTGTCGCGCGCGGCATGGGAAAGTGCGCCGTGGTCGGATGCAAGGAGATCGAGATCGACCTCGAGCACCGCCTCTTTGCTGCGAACGGTACCAGCGTCGCTGAAGGCGACTGGCTTACGCTGGATGGTGCCACCGGCCGCGTTTTTGCCGGGAACCTCGCAACCATTCCGAGCGAGATAGTCCGTGTCACTACCGGAGCGCTCCAGAGATCCGCGGCCCCCGTGTATCAGTCCTACTCCGAGCTGCTCGGCTGGGCCGACGAGATCAGGACTCTCAAGGTGAGAGCGAACGCCGATACTCCGAACGACGCCCGGAACGCCCGCGGCTTCGGCGCCGAAGGCATCGGCCTCTGCCGCACCGAGCACATGTTCTTCGAGGGCGATCGCATCACTCCGATGCGCGAGATGATTGTCGCCCGCGATACCACTGGACGCCGGCGGGCCCTCGCCAAGCTCCTTCCATTCCAGCGAACCGATTTCGAGGGAATCTTCGAAGCAATGAACGGCCTGCCCGTGACGATTCGTCTTCTCGATCCGCCGCTCCACGAGTTCCTTCCGCATGGAGGGGAAGAGAGCAAACTCCTGGCACGGACTCTTGGACTTTCGCGCGCCGAGCTGTCACGAATCGTGGAATCGCTGCGTGAGACGAATCCGATGCTCGGCCACCGCGGCTGCCGTCTCGGTATCACCTTCCCCGAGATCACCGAAATGCAGGGCCGCGCCATCTTCGAAGCGGCGGTCCGCGCGACTCGACGCGGAATCGATGTCAGGCCCGAGATTATGGTGCCGCTTGTGTCGAGTGTCGCTGAATTCGATAATCAGCGCGCGATCCTCGAAGAAGCCGCGCAGCAGGTTCTTGGAGCAATGGGGGAACATATTTCCTATCTGATTGGAACAATGATAGAGCTTCCGCGGGCGGCTCTCACAGCGGACGCGATTGCGGGATCCGCGGAGTTCTTTTCTTTTGGCACAAACGACCTTACGCAAACGACTTATGGACTCAGCCGCGATGACGCCGGACGTTTCCTTCCCTCATACGTGGAACGTGGTATCTTTGCCGACGACCCGTTTCAGGTCCTGGACGCAACCGGCGTCGGGCGTCTCATCCGAATTGCTGTCGAGGATGGCCGCCGAGTGCGTCCGAAGCTGAAGATCGGCATCTGCGGTGAACACGGAGGCGAGCCCCGCTCCGTCAAGCTCTGTCACGATATGGGTTTCGACTACGTCTCCTGCTCTCCATTCCGTGTGCCTATTGCCCGCCTAGCCGCAGCCCATGCCGCCCTCGGTTCGAACTAACAACCTCGCTAGGCGAATCGAGCTGGCGCCTACGCCGTGGTTGCCGGTTGCGCCGCCATTGTTCGCGCGGCCGCTTCGAGTCGCGCTCGTCACCGAGTACTACTATCCGCACCTCGGCGGCGTCTGCGAGCACGTGCACTTCTTCGCAAAGGAGGCGCGGCGCCTCGGGCATCACGTTGACATCATCACGTCGAACATGCCGGGCGCGCACGAAGACCCCCATGTCATTCGCGTCGGGACGAGCCACCCGATCTACTTCAATGGCTCGCAGGCTCGCATCTCGGTCGGACGGTCGCTTCGCAGGAAGGTGCGGGAGACACTGAGACGCGGACAATACGATCTCGTCCACATCCACTCTCCCCTCGTCCCTTCTCTTCCACTGCTGGCGATCGACGAAGCCGATTGCCCGGTGGTGGGAACGTTCCACACATACTTCGACAAGTCCTATCTCTACGGCCTGAGCCGCAGGTATCTCCAGAAGAAGCTCGACAAATTATCCGCGGCGATTGCCGTTTCGCATTCGACGACCGTCGCGCTCAATCGTTATTTCGAGGCCAACTGGACGATCGTGCCGAACGGCATCGACCTCGATCTTTTCAATCCGCACGCGCCGCCGCCGCCGGGAATCCGTAAGGATGTTCCGGTGATTCTTTTTCTGGGCCGCTTCGACCCGCGCAATGGTCTGACAACCCTCATCGAGTCGTTCAGAAAGGTCCGCGGCCGCAACCGCGAGGCGCAGCTCGTAGTCGTCGGCGATGGTCCCCTGCGAAAGCACTACTATCGGGCGGCAGGCGGCGACCCCGATATCACGTTCGTCGGCGCGGTGCTCCGCTCGAGGCCAAGCTATTACGCGCATAGCGCGATGTACGCCTGCCCGACTACCAAGGCGTCATTCGGCATCACGCTTCTCGAATCGATGGCGTGTGAGACGCCGGTCGTCTGCTCGGACATTCTTGGCTTCCGCGATGTCGTGAAGCACGAGCGGGAAGCGCTGATGTTCCACTGCGGCGACCGCGATGCTCTTGCAGACGACCTCGTGAGACTGCTCGACGATGAGACACTGCGCGCACGCCTCGGAAAGACGGGACGGCAGGAAGCGCAGCTGTATGGATGGCCCAGAGTCACGGAGTCTGTACTCGACGTCTACGCGGCGGTTCTGGGCTCAACGGTATCGGCATGATCCTCCCGGCAGCACTCGGACTTTCGATGCTGGGTGGCGCGGTGCATGGGGCGTTTCACCGCAACAGCTTCGTCTTCGGTCCTGTGCTCGGTCATCTGCCGACAACGGAGCGCAAGGTCGCACTGACGTTCGACGATGGACCCAATCCCGACGCGACTCCACGAATCCTCGATACGCTGAGCGAGTACGGAATCAGGGCGACATTCTTCGTACTCGGGCGCCACGCAGAGCGCTGGCCGGAGCTGGTGCATCGAGCTGTCGTCGAGGGGCACCAGGTCGGCAATCACGGATATTTTCACCGAAAGCTCCACTTCAAGCTGCCGCACTACGTTCGCCGGGACCTGATGCTCGGGAGGCGCGCCATCGAGCGGGCGGGCGCTGAAACGCCTCATTTCTTCCGCGCTCCGCACGGATTCCGCAATCCGTGGGTGTCCGTGATTGCCGGCTCGCTCGGCGAGAGGACCATCGGCTGGTCGCTGGGTGTATGGGACAGCGATCGGCCTGGAGTTCAGGCAATCGTGGATCGCACAGTCGAAGGCGTGAAGCCGGGATCGATTGTCCTGCTCCATGACGGAGATGGTTACAACGCGGACGGAGACAGGATGCAGACCGCGGCGGCGCTGCCGAAAATCATCGTCGGGCTGCGAGAGCGCGGCTACGAATTCGTGACGCTGCCGGTCGAATGAATCCCAAGGCGGCGCGCGGTCTCCGCTGGATCATCACGGCGGCGATCGTTGCGTTCCTGGTTCTGTTCGCCCGCACGATCGATTGGGGCGCCGCGTGGAATTCGATGCGACATGCATCGCAGCCGCTCCTTCTTGCCGCGATTGGCGTCAACCTCCTTTCCATGGGCGTCAAGGGAGTTCGCTGGTGGCTCTTTCTCCGTCCCGCCGGATCTCCATCCCTTCCGCTCGCCCTGCGCGCGACGGTTGCCGGCGCCGGGCTGAACAACGTTCTCGTCGCGAACGGAGGCGATGCAGCGCGAGTCGTGTTCGTCTCTCGTGCGACGGGCGTTCCGAGCTCGACGATACTCGCCACGTTGGCTTTGGAGCGCATGTTCGACCCGGTTGGCTTCGTGGTCCTGCTCGTCTATGGCGTGATCCGGTTCGAGCTGCCTCCGGCGCTGGAGAGATGGCGCCTTTCCGCCGAGCTGCTTCTGGTGGCGATCGCCGCTTTCCTGATCTGGTTCGTTTATCACTCGCGCAAGATCCAGCCGGAGCACGTCCCGGAGCGGCGAGCGAAGGCGCGGACTGTATGGGGACGCCTACGCCGCTATCTGGCTCGCTTCGCGGACAGCACGCGCTCGCTCACCACAGGGCCACGGTTTCTCGGCGCGCTGATACTGTCAATGCTCTCGTGGGCGGGGCAGTTCGCAACCTTCGTCTTCGCCGCAGCGGCGGCGCACGTTGCGATTCCCTATGCCGCGAGTCTCGCTTGTCTTCTCGCGATCAACCTCGGGCTGCTCCTTCGCGCTACTCCGGGGAACGTCGGCTTCTTCCAGTTCGTCTTCGCCTTGACGGCAGAACAGTTCGGCGTCGCCCGAAACGACGCGATCGCGGTGTCGCTTCTCATCCAGACGATTCAAATAATTCCGCTGACCATCATGGGCGTCGCCCTCGCCCCGGAATTCATCTTCAAGCGTCAGGCTAAGATGCAGGTCGAGTCTCTCGCTACCAAACTCGACCCGGTGC
>JAHFCS010000195.1 GCA_023249395.1 Gemmatimonadota bacterium | reverse complement strand
TCGCATCGAGGTTGGCGCCAAGCGCGGTGATTTTCCCGCCGGCGATGCCGATGTCGCCCGGCCAAGTGCCGCTCGGCGTCACCACGTTGCCGCCCTTCACCACGCGATCGAAGCGCATCTGCCGGCCCTCCATATGTCTGCTATTCTCGCGCGTTGGCGGCGTACCCTTCGACGGGTTCCACTCCACCAGCGTACGCATCGCCATCGGGACGGCGGATTTCGCTCTGAAGCCGCACACGGTCCTTTCGAATGCCGCGGAAATCCTCGACGCTCGTCCATCCCTCGGCCGCGTGCCTGTCGAGGAACGCGTCGAGCCCTTCGTTGAGCTTTCTGATGACGTTGGGGCCGACGGCGTGGTCGAGCATCGCGGCCGTGCAGACCTGCACGGTGCCGCACCCGAGCAGGAAGTACGAGAGCGCCTGATTGAAGTCGGAGACGCCACCGATCCCGGAGAACGCGCGGTCGGGGAACGCCTGCGTCATCTTCGCCATGTTGGCGAGCGAGAGCGGGAGGATCGCGGGCCCGCCGAGTCCGCCGCTCGAGACAAAGCCGTCCACGTTGATCTCGAACTCGAGCGTCTCGGGATCGATGACCGGGAGCGAGGGGAAGGTGTTCGACGAGACGATGGCGTCGGCCCCGCCGCGGAAGCAGGCGGCCGCTTCGACGACGATGTCGCCGGTCGCGGGCGTGAGCTTGGTCCACACGGGAACTTTCGCGACCTCCTTCACCGCCTCGGTGACGACAGAGCAGAGCCCTTCATCCTTCCCGATGTTGGAGCCCATGTCTTTCCTGTCCATGTGCGGACAGCTGAAGTTCGTCTCGATGCCGTCGGCGCCGGCGTCCTGGCACGCCTTGGTGAGCGTCTGCCACGCCTTGAGTTCCTTGTCGCTTCCCGAGCCGGCCATCACCGAGGCGATCACCACGCGCGTGGGGAACGCCTTCTTGATGCGCTCGATGCGCGGAACCCACCAGTCGAGTCCCTTGTCGGAGATGAGCTCCCAGTTCCACGAGCCGTGCAAGGCGGAACCGGCGCGTTTCTGCATCGACACCCTGTTGTCGTCGACGCTCGTCCTGAAGAACTTGGTCCGCGCGCCCACGACGTTCACCACGGGGTGGAGGCCGATGGTCTTCACCACCACGCCGCCCCAGCCGGCCTCGAAGGCACGGAGAATGTTGCTCTCACTCTCCGTCGGCGGGGCCGACGAGAGCAGAAACGGGTTCTCGAACTTGATTCCCGTGAACGTTACCGAGCGATCGGCCATGGGGCTCTTCTCCAGCTCGTAGGTCTTCGGCGCCGCTACTTCTTCAGCTTCGCTCCCGTCAGCGTCGCCACCGCACCGAGCGTGGTTTGCGCCGCGTTCAAGCCCAGACGGAAATCCTTGTCGCTGTACGTCGCGTACAGGTCGGTCACCTGGTGCCACTGCGGATCCCAGCCGGCGCCGATGTCGCGGCCGCGCTCGTCCTCGCGAAGACTGATGGCCGGCACGATGTTCATGAACGGGCCGCTGTCGGTGTTCGTCATGTGCTGCCCGACCTGCGCCGGATAGTCCGTGGCGTACTTGTCGTTCGCCGTCGCGAATGCCCAGGCGAGCTTCTGCGCGCCCTCCGAAAACTTTGACGTCATCGCGAACTCGATGTTCACGTCGGCTTCGGGGCGCTGCTCCGAGTTCATCGTGCTGTCCGGCCTCGGCATGCCGTGGTCGAAGAGCATCATGTCGTGCTGAATCATGCCCAGCCACTTCGGTTCGGGATACTTCCCCGATCCCGGAGGGTCTTCCTTTCCCTGCAGCGCCTGGCGCTGTGCGATGTAGGCGCGCGCGCCATTCGTCCCCGTCTCTTCGTTGTTCCAGAGGGCGAACCTGATCGTCCTATCCGTTTGCACGTCGGGGCTGCTGAAGATGCGCGCGAGTTCCATCACGAGCGCCGTCCCCGATCCGTCGTCGTTCGCCGCTTCACCCCAGCCGTGGCCGTCCATATGACCGCCGATGATGTACATCTCCTCGGGGTGCATCGTGCCCACCTTCGTGCAGTAGACCTCCTCGCGTGGGCCTGGCGTTGTCGGCTGCGTGTTGAGCGCGCGCAACTTCAGGTCGGTCTGATGGAGCGAGTTGGTATCGACGCCCGTGCGAGTGCGCATCCCGCGGTAGCGCCCGCCGCCTTGCGCGTAGTCGCTGCGCGGGCGAGGTCCGCGTCCCCCGCCACGACCCCCGCGGCCCGTCGTATCACGCGGCGGCGGTGGCGTGTAGATGTACTTGACCCGCTCGATGTTGGCACAGCCGTAACTGTTGAGCTGCGCCTCGATCCAGTCCACGGCCGCCCGATTGCGATCGGTGCCTTGCCGCCTGTCGCCGAACTGCGTGAGTCCCTTGATCGTCGACTTGTATTTCTCGAGATCGAGCCGCGCCACCATCGACGTGATGTCAGGGTCGCGAAGCGTGTCGAGGCGAACTGTGGTGTCTCCCGGCGTTTGGGGAGTCTGCGCGTGTGTCCGGCAGGCACCGAAGAGTGCACTGAGCGCGCACGCGCCGATGAGATATGACTTGCGATGCATTGCTGATCTCCAGAGGGAATTGGACTCGATGCTGTCTAACGCTCCGCAGCTACCCGCCGCTGACCGACGGCACGACGACGATCGTGTCGCCGTCGTTCACCGGAGTCGCGAGCCCATCGAGAAACCTGATGTTCTCTTCGCCCAGGAACAGGTTCACATGTTCCCGCACGTCACCCTGCTCCGTCAGCACGCGATCCACGATTCCCGGGTTTCGCTCGCCGAGCGTGGCCAGCGCCTCGCGCACCGTGCCGCGTGCGTGCTCGACGCGAACGGTGCCCAGCCCGCGCGCGAGCGGCGTCAGTGCATTCGGCAGCACGAAGGTGATCATCCCCCGATCACCGCCGCCTTCACGCAGGCGATGCTGGGCAACGCTTCGGAAATCGCGCTCCAGCTCCCGCCTTCGTCATTGCTCGCGAACAGCTTCCCGCTGCGTGTGCCGAAATAAATCCCCGCCGGATCATGCGTGTCGGCGGTCAGTGCGTCGCGCAGCACGGTTTCGTACGCACCTTTCTGTGGAAGCCCCTTCGCGAGCGGCTTCCACGACTTGCCGCCGTCCTTTGTCCGGTAGACGCGCAGCTTGGCTTCGGGAACACAGCGAAACTCGTCGCTCTCGAGCGGAACGATGTAGACAGTGTCGGGGTCGCGTGGATGCATCTGCATGGCAAAGCCGAAATCACTCGGCACACCATTGGCGACATCCTTCCACTGATCGCCCCAGTCGTCGCTGCGGTAGAGTCCCCAGTGATTCTGCAGGAAGAGCGTTTCGGGCCGGCTCGGGTGATGCACCACCTTGTGCACGCACTGTCCGAACTCCGGATACTTGTTCGGCAGGAACTGCGCGCGCACACCGACGTTCCGCGCTTTCCAGCTCTTGCCTCCGTCGTCCGTGCGATAGAAACCGCCCGTGCTCATCGCCACCGCCATCCGCTGTCGATTCGAAGGATCCGGAATGATGGTGTGCAGGCAGAGGCCTCCGGCGCCCGGAGTCCACTTGGGGCGATGCGGATGATTCAGGAGTCCGGGTATCGCATTCCACGTGTCGCCGCGATCTCGCGATTCAAACAGCGCGTGCGGCTCCACCCCACACCAGAGAAGACCCGGATCGCTCTCCGGGCCCGGCGTGATCTGCCACACCTGAACGAGCGACAGGCCGGATCCCTCGGGGAATTTCACGTTCTGCCGGCTGGGCGCGGACCACGTCTTGCCGAAATCGTCGCTCGTCCGGATCATGCTTCCAAAGTGGAAATTGCGCGTCGCGGCAAGCAGGCGGTGGCGACCGCCGCGTCCGTCGTACGCCATGGCATAGACGGACTCTCCCGGAAAATGCGGTTTCCCGATCTTCCACGATTTCCGTTTCCTGTCCGACCGGATGATGAACGCGCCCTTGTTCGTGCCCACAAGAACAAGCACGTCACCGGCCCTGCGCCCCTTCTTCTGCTGCGCCATGAAAACCCTCCCGGCTCAGTTTTTTGGCCTCACCCGTGCCACGAGCACGGTGATGTTATCGGAACCGCCACGATCGAGCGCCATCTCGAGGAGCTTCCGGCCCGTCTTCTCCGACGATTCGAGCGTGGCCAGCTCGACAGAGATCTCGTCGTCCTTCACATGCTTGGTGAGTCCGTCGCTGCACAGCACGAAGATGCATCCGGGCACGATTTTCACGCGGGATACTTCCGGCAGCGCTTCTTCGGCGCCTATCGCGCTCGCCAGTACATGACTGAACGGTGACTTTTCCACACGCTCCGGCGCGAGAACGCCCTGGTCGACCAGATCCTGCGCGACGGTCTGATCGCGCGTCAATTGCTGAAGCTTCCCATTGACGAAGTAGTAACACCGGCTGTCGCCCACCTGCACGACGTAGGCCCAGGGCCACACGGCAATGAACAGCGTGATCGTGGTCGCCATCTTCCGCGCGTCCTGCCGATTCGCCGCCTCCGCTCGAACCGTGGAATGCGCCTCCAGCGCGGCCGCGCGCAGTGCGTCAATGAACTCTTCCTCCTGCGACGATCCCGCCGCGTGATAGCAGCGCAGTGACGACGACACGTAACGCATGATCGACTGGATCGCGAGCCGGCTCGCCTCACGCCCTCCCGTGCTTCCGCCGACACCATCGGCCACGAGCATCACCGTCGCGAGGCGTGTGCCGTGAATCGGCAGCGTCTGCGGACCAGGCAAGTTCGTCTCGTGAATGACGAGATCCGGATGAACGGTCGCCACGAGGAAGTGGTCCTGATTCTCCCGTCGCACCTTCCCCACGTGGGCGATGCCGAACAGGTCGAGCTCGTCGTCGCGGGGTCGTGTGCCGAATTCGGCAGACGTGGTCGCGGGGTCTGGTGGATTCTCTGCCATTAGTTCAACTGCCTCCGGTCAGCCAGGACACTTGCCGCCGCCCCCACCGTGAGTACCGTTGCCACCGTTCCCAGCATCCAGAAGTTCACACGCTCTCCAAGCAGCGCGTTGATCCACTCCCCTGCCAACATCTTCACTCCCACGAGGCCGAGTATCAAGGCGAGAGACACCTTG
>JAHFCS010000194.1 GCA_023249395.1 Gemmatimonadota bacterium | reverse complement strand
GTGCGGCCGTGGAACGGCCGGTACCTGTGCCCGACCCCGGCATCGGCGAGACCGTGTACCTGCCGGCGACGCGTGAGTCCGCGTTGTTGCTCATCGGCTCATATGCGTAGGGCCAGTTGCGCATGAAGACGGCGTTTCCGTTCTGAAAAGCGTAGCGCGCCTCTTCCTCGTGCCAGGTAAGCACGTCGAGAGGAGCGACACGAGAGCCGTACAGCTCGTCGCGCATGAACTCGAGAGCACGCACTGCTTCGGGCTGGTTTACGACCACCTGTCCGCGCGAGTCGAGAATATGGCCTCCGAACGCTCCGAGATATTCGATGAATGTCGTGATGAGACCTTCGTAGCGGGCACCCTGCCAGACGATTCCATACTTCGGACCGCCAGGACGGGACATCGCGCTGCGCGCCTGCGCCACCATCTCCGTGAGTGTCCTCGGCTCGTCGGGGGCAAGATCAGTGCGTCGGTAGAGAAGACCCACGTCCGCGAACCACGGCAGCGCGTAGAGTTTCTTCGCCCAGCTATTGGCCTCTATTGTCGCTGGAAAGAAATCGCCAGTCACCGGGGCGAACCGGTCGAGTGGAAGCACCCACCCCGCAGCCGCGAACTCAGGCGTCCATACGACGTCGAGCTGGAGGATGTCCGGGTTCCCGACGCGCGCATTGAGCCACTGCACGTACAGCTGATGCCGCTGGGATGCGTCGTCGGGCGTACGCTGGAGCTCGACGCGAATGTCGGGATGAAGCGCCATGAATTGCTTTAGCTGGCGAGCGACCAGCGTACCCTCGGCGCCGAGGGCACTTCCCGAGAACTTGAGGACTGTACCGCGACTCTCGGGTTTGCCAGCGCACGCGACGGAAACCAGCGCCGCAGCCATTACGACGACTACCAGGGGACGCAGCTCGGTTCTCACTCGACTTTGTTCCGTCCGGCCAGCGCAAAGATCTCGAATTGAATTGTCTTATCTCCCGAGCGTTTCCGCGGACCGCTGGTGGTCGTATAATCTGCTCTGCGCGGGTACGCACCCGCGAGGCCTGGCCTGACGCCAACCACCCAAGCGGAGAAACCGCCTCGTGACCCATCTCACGGCGATCGACTACCTGCTGATGCTGGTGTACTTCGGAGTCGTCCTCACGGTCGGCTTCGCTCTGAGGCGGTCAAACAGGACGAGTACCGACTTTTTCCTTTCCGGTCGCTCAATTCCCTCGTGGATCTGCGGATTGGCGTTCATCTCCGCCAACCTCGGGGCGCAGGAAGTCATCGGGATGGGCGCATCGGGCGCGAAGTACGGAATCGCGACCAGCCACTTCTACTGGATCGGCGCGATCCCGGCGATGGTCTTCGTGGGCCTTTTCATGATGCCGTTCTACTATGGCTCTCGCGCCCGTTCCGTCCCCGAATATCTCAAGCTGCGCTTCGATGAGAAGACACGCAGTCTCAACGCGATCTCGTTCGCGGTGATGACTGTCATGTCTTCCGGGATCTCGATGTACGCGATGGGCAAGCTGTTCAACTTGCTGCTCGGCTGGAGCTTTGACGTCAGCATCCTCGTCGCGGGCGCGATCGTACTCGCCTACATATTTCTCGGGGGTCTCACGAGCGCCATTTACAACGAGGTGATTCAATTCTTCCTCATTGTTTTCGGGTTTGCCCCGTTGGTGTATCTCGGCCTTCGCGCAGCGGGCGGATGGAGCGGGCTGCAGGCAAGGCTTGCCGAGGTTGCCGTACAGCGCGGCTTTGAGCCGGGCGTCTATACCCACACCTGGCAGTACATGGGAGATGCGTCGCGCAATCCAATTGGGGTCGAGTGGTTCGGCCTGGTGATGGGACTCGGCTTCGTGCTTTCGTTCGGCTACTGGTGCACGGACTTCCTGGTCGTACAGCGAGCGATGGCTTCAGACTCGATGGCGGCGGCGCGGCGCACTCCGCTCATTGCTGCTATCCCCAAGGTTCTGTTTCCATTTCTCGTCATTTTGCCCGGAATGATCGCGCTCAGCATCGATACGCACGCGCCCGGCACGGGACAGCTGGCCGGACTCATTCCCGGCGGCCAGGGAATCATTCCGCCGAAGATCGATCCCGGGACAGGCGCAGCGTTGCTCGACCAGACGGGCCGAGTGGTACTCGACTACGATCTGTCGGTTCCAATGATGCTGATACGCTTCTTTCCGGCCGGAATGCTGGGACTGGGACTCACAGCGCTCCTCGCATCATTCATGTCGGGAATGGCCGGCAACGTCACCGCATTCAACACGGTCTGGACTTACGACATCTACCAGAGTCACATTCGCAAAGGCGCAAGTGACGAGCACTATCTGTGGATGGGCCGGGCAGCGACGGTGTTCGGCATCGCGTTTTCCATTGCCGCGGCGTATGTCGCGGCGTCGTTCAACAACATCATGGATCTCCTCCAGCTCGTGTTCGCGTTCGTGAACGCGCCGCTCTTTGCGACGTTTGCACTCGGCATGTTCTGGAAACGCAGCACCGGGCACGGCGCCTTTATCGGCCTGCTTTCAGGTACAGTCGGTGCGGCGATCCATCATGGAATCTCATTGGCCCAAGGCGCAGTCCCCGGCGTGAAAGGCGGATACTTTGGTGCTCACATCGTGTACCGGAGTGAGCTGGGTCAGACTTTCTGGACCGCAACCGTGGCCTGGCTCACCTGCTTCGTCGTCACAATTCTCGTGAGTCTCGCAACTCGGCCGCGACCTGCCGAGGAGCTCACCGGACTGGTCTACGGTCTGACGCCTAAACCAAGTGAAGTGGGACAGGCGTGGTACAAGCGGCCGGAAGTCCTCGCGGTGTTTGTTCTCACCGTGACGCTCGCCCTCAACATCATCTTCTTCTAGGGGGAGGGACGCCATGAGCACCGGCGCACGATTCGACATCCGCATTCCGATAGGCGTGCTGTTCCTTCTGTTGGGCGCCATTCTCACCGTCTACGGCATGGTTACCTGGTCTCGCGTGGAGCTCTACACGCGTTCAGAAGGCATCGTGATCAACTTCTGGTGGGGCCTCGCAATGCTCGTCTTCGGAGCGGCGATGCTGTACTTCGGGACGCGCGCGCCGCCGCGCCCCCTGCACAGCGCTGCGGGCGACGAGACCGAAGTCCGCGAGCACAAGCTCGGGCTGGAGCATGAGGAGTGAGCTGGCGCTATCGGGTTGGTAGCTGGGACAGCACGAACTGAACGGCTAGATCAGTGACGTTCCAGAGCTGGACGTCAGTGCTCGCTCCGTACCGGATCGGTCTGAGCGTTCCCCCGGCGATTTCGTAGCTCCACAATTCGTTGTGCTTCAGCCCCGACGCCTCCACCGCCGCGTTCGTGCGGGTGAGCCCGTCCCGGAGCTCGGTTACGTAAGATGCAAGCGCCTGCTCCCGCGGACGTCCGGATTTGACGGTGGCCGATGAGATCTGTTTCGCGAGGCCGAGCATGATGAGGTTCACTTCTCGTCCCCACACGACACGGGGAGAATGGTACGTGTCTTTCCGGAACGCCTCCCAGATCTCGGGCGACGCGTACGCGTCGTTCGCCACCATCGGTCCAAGACGCTCCACAAATAATCCGACCGGATAAGGGCGCGTAAAGGTGCGAACATCCCGCAGGGCCCGCTCGCGTGAATCGGCGCTCGGAGAGCCGGTACTTTCGTGCAGCAGGAGCCACGTCGCCGGGTCGGTATTGATCACAGGAATCGGATGCCCGTCTTCATCGAGTGATATCGCGACAAATTCGAGCGGCCCGCGGTTCGCGCCGGTGGTGGTGAGCACGCCCTGCCAATAAGCGCGCTCTTCCGCCGGTAGGGACGCCAACTTCGCATCGACTCGCTCTCGGACCTCCTCCGCTGTCAGTCTCACGACGAAGTGTCGAACCGCACCATCCCAGGTCTCCACTGCGCGTTGCATGAGAGCTGGGTCGCGTGCGAACTCAGCGAGCGGCGTTCCAGCGTCGGGTGCCAGCGCGCTCAAGCCGGGAGCGAGCAGCTGCAGTGTCTTGAGCGAAGCGAGGATTTCGGCGATGGAGGCAAGCGCGCGGGGCACCCAGATGGCATTGATGTCCATCGCGAACCTTCCGTTCGCGTACCCTGCATTGCTGTCCCGCCAGCTGATCGATCGCCAGTGGGTTGCATCGAGACGTGGCGAGCCTATGAGGTTCTGCACTACCGGCTCGCGCGCGTAAGAACGGGCCAGGTCCGATACGAGCGCGAGCTCCTTCAGCAGCAGTGCGACACGCGGTCCCCGGCCGTCGGATGCGTCCAACAAGAAAGCTTTCTTGCGCGAGGCAGGAATCGCGGGGTTCGTCAGGTACCGCGCCGCCAGCACCGGGAGCTGGAACTCGTCGTCGCGCATGTGGTAGTTCTCGCGCACCTTCTGAACGTTGACGAGCAGTGCGCGTGCATTGGCCAGTGCCGTGTCCGCCGCCGAGCGATTCCCGCTTTGGGCGAGACGAAAATACTCGGCGATATGCGCGTTGTACTCCGCGGAGTTCTCCCGAATCGCCTGGCCGCCAAGCGCTTCCTCGTGGCTTACATCGCCCTTTGGGCCGAGCTTCCGTAGCGCGCTCGCAATGACGTGCTCCGCCATGGCGTCCTGCCATACTGGTTGCATCATGAGCGACGTCATCATCATGTCACGTCCGAAATACGTCGCGTAATTCGGCAAGCCGGCCATCAACTTTTCTCTCGAGCTGAGCAGCTCCGTGCCACGCACGTCGCGCTCGAGCTGACGGTACCGCGCCACCGTCCCTGGATCTTTGCCGCTCCGCGCGGCCGCAGCGCGCGCGTCTGCCAGAAAACGAAGGAAAGCAGGATTGAAGATCTGGTCCCTTGTCAAGGGAGTGAGCGCAGGCGCGTCCGTCGTGACTCGAACGGTGAAGCGGATCGGACGATTGCCGTTGGCGCGCATCGAAACTGTCGGGATGGCGACAACGACTGAGCCCTCTCTCGCGTCGATTCCCAGGTCGAGCTCGAGATTCGTCCTGGCGTCGAGCGACGGCTGCATCACCCTCACGACTTTCCCGCTACTGACAGCAGACGAGGTGATATGAGGGTTGAGTCGATCAAGGAGATCCGCTGCCGCGCGCGCG
>JAHFCS010000010.1 GCA_023249395.1 Gemmatimonadota bacterium | reverse complement strand
GGCGCGGTTCGACAAGGCAGCGCGCTTTCTTTGCGACAACGACATGGACCTGCGTGTCTTCGTGCTCCTCGGCGTGCCGTACGTTCCGGCCACCGAATCGGTCGAATGGACAGTGCGCACGGTCGAATACGCAGCGCAGCATGGTGCGGCGGTGGTGTCGATCATTCCGGTACGCGCCGGCAATGGCGAGCTGGAGCGCCTCGAGTCACTCGGCCACTTCACGCCGCCGACACTTTCGCATTTGGAAGCTGTGCTCGACCGCTGTCTTCAATTCGCGCCCACCGTTGTCACAGCCGACCTTTGGGATACGGGGCGTCTACCCGCGTGCGCCGAGTGTAGCTCGATGCGCATCGATCGCCTGCGTCGCCTCAACGCGACAGGCCGCGCTGAAGCCCCGATCGTTTGCCCGGTGTGTAACGCGCGGTGATTCAGCGATGTGAGGTCGCAATTGTTGGAAGCGGATTTGCGGGATCGCTCATAGCTCGCGTGCTCGCGGTGCTCGGCTACGACGTCGTGCTCCTCGAGGGTGGCACTCATCCACGCTTCGCGATCGGCGAATCCTCTACTCCGCTGGCCAATCTGTCCCTTGAGCGACTCGCGCGCCGGTATGGGCTGGTGGACTGCTACCGTCTGGCAGCGCACGGACGCTGGCTCGAGCACTTCCCCGACATTCGCCGCGGGCTGAAACGTGGATTTACCTTCTACCGGCATCACCCCGGCCAGCCATTCGTCAATCGTGGATTCGATTCGGAACGACTCCTCATCGCAGCCAGTCCGAACGATGCTGTCGCCGATTCGCACTGGCTCCGCTCCGATGTCGATCATCATCTTGTTCGCCAGGCGATCGCCGCGGGAGTGGACTATCGCGACCGAGTCGAACTGACCAGCGCGAACGTCACGTCGAGTGGAGTGGTACTCGCCGGGCGACGGAATGGAAGGATATTCGACCTCCACGCAAAATTCGTTATCGATGCGTCGGGGCCAGGCGGCTTCCTGGCGCGCCAGCTCTCGATTCCGTCAGGCCTGGACCGCACCGAGACACGTTCAGCGATTGTCTTAAGCCACTTCAGCGGCGTGCGCCCGATGAGCGAAGTCGTCCCCGGTCTGCCGGAAGGTCCATATCCCGACGATTGGGCCGCGGTGCATCATCTGATCGACGAAGGCTGGATGTACAGTCTTCGGTTCGACCACGGAGTGACGAGTGCGGGATTTGCGCTCACATCGCGCGGCCTCGCCGAGTTGAAGGTGTCGGGGACTGCTGACGCCGAAACTCTCTGGCACACATTGCTCGACCGCTATCCCACTCTGGCGCGTGCGTTCGCCGACGCCAGACCGCTCATGCCGCTCGTATTTCGGTCCCGCATTCAACATCGCCTCACGCGCGCGGTGGGGGAGCGGTGGGCGCTCTTGCCGCACGCATACGCGTTCGTCGATCCACTGTTCTCGACCGGGATCGCCTGGAGTCTTCGTGCCGTCGAGCGACTTGCGCTCGCCTTCGAATCCGCTGCACACCGGCGACGCGTGCCCGACCGGGAAGTGCTCGCCCGGTACGACGCGGTGCTCAGTGCGGAAGCGGATCAGATCGACCTTCTCGTCGCCGGCGCGTACGAGGCAATGACGCACTTTGATCTGTTCGCCGCGCAGGCGATGCTCTATTTCGCGACCGTGTCGTTCGCCGAGGTCAGTCAGCGACTCGCGCCGGAGGAATCCCTGGCGTGGAACGGATTTCTCGGCGTGGGTGACGCAGTGTTGGAGCCGTTGCCGCGCGAGAGCCTGCGTCGGCTCAGACAGATCACGCGAAGTCGATGGGACGTTGGCACCGTGGATGACCGCCAAGGCTTCGCCGATTGGGTGGCGCACGCAATCGCGGAGCGTAACATTGCCGGACTTGCGGACGTTCAGAGGCGGAATCTTTACCCGGTTGACTTCGACGTACTCATCGAGCGACACGCACTCCTCGGGATGAGTCGCGATCAGCTCGTTGGGGCGTTGCCGGCGTTGCGCGGTATGTCGCCGCAGGTAGGTTCTCACGAGTCACTACGACCTCTCCCAGGAAAGGAACATCCAATGGCACAGGCGACGCTCAGGAATCAACAGACGATCATCACGAATCAAAAGAAGATCCTGCGGAATCAGGATCGGCTTGTGCTGTTGCTCCGCAATCAGTCGAGGATCATACGGAACCAACAGGCGATCATAAAGAACCAGAAGAAGATCCTGGCGAGTCAAGGCCGGCTTCTTTCGAAGGTGCCCGCTTCTACTGCCCGTCGATGACGAGGTCTACTGCGCTGGTGTAGTGGCGCCAACGCGCGAGCTCATCAGCCAGCGCGTGTCTTCCGGCCGCGGTGAGCTCGTAGTACCTCGCTATCCGATTGTTCTCGGTGGTCCGCCAGTACGACGTAACCCAACCGCGATTCTCGAATCCATGAACAGCTGGATAAAGGGACCCTTGTCCGATCCGGAATACGTCCCGCGACATCTGTTGAATGCGATTGCTGATTCCCCAGGCATGCACAGGCGCCACCGATAACGCCTTGAGAATGAGCAGATCCAGCGTACCCTGCATGACATCCACGGCCTGAGTCAATTTCCGTCTCTCCTGTCGGAGTGAAAGGGAAGTATTGCCTTTGGTCGGTGATTGCGCAACAGAAAGTGCGTTCCTACATTGGCGCCAATCTCACGTCATCGGGTCATCATGCTCTTGCGAACAATTGGCACTGTCGCCGTCCTGGCGCTCGGTGCGTCGTCAGCTGCTGCTCAGACCATCGACGATGGACTCATGATGCCGAGGGGGACGCTGAGCGCCGGCGTTCTGTACACCCACGACAGCTGGGACCAGTACTGGGAAGGAACGCTGAAGCGAAAGAACGGCAACATTGGCACGCTGACGCAGCAGAGCCTTACCTGGATTGGTGGATACGGCGTAACCGATAGACTGAGCCTGATGGCAGCGGTCCCGTACGTCTGGACGCACGCCAGCCAGGGCGTGCTCCACGATTTGAGTGGCATTCAAGATCTGACCTTTGCAGCCAAGTACAGGCTTCTCGCCACCGCGCCCGCCAAGCACGGCACGTTCAGCGCGTTCGCCGTGGGTACGGCGGCTCTGCCCGTAGGAGACTACACGCCGGACTTTTTCCCGCTCTCCATCGGGACGGGCGGCGGTCGGGCATCCGGTCGTCTCACCCTGAGCTTCCAGTCCACATCGGCGTGGTTCGTCAATGCGTCCTCCGCCTACACGTGGTGCAGCAACGTGAGGCTAAACCGGAACGCCTACTACACCGACGGTCAGTTATACCTGACCAACGAAGTCGCAATGCCCAATGTGCTGGAACACACAGTAAGTGCTGGTGTCAATCGAGGCCGTTGGCGGATTCCACTTTCCCTCGTCCAACAGCGTACGCTCGGCGGTGGTGACATCCGTCGCCAGGACATGCCGTTCGTTTCGAACCGCATGGATTTCACGAAGCTGGGTAGCGGCGTGATGTACGCACTGGCGAAAAACCTTTCGATCCAGGTCAGCGCGGCCCACGTCCTGAGCGGCCGAAATGTCGGTCAGTCGACGATATTCACATCAGGCTTGGTCTATGCGCATCACCTTTAGTCGTCCGGGCAGCTTCCTGAAGCCGTCGAATCGCCGGCCATTCTTGCTGGCGGTGATTTTGTGTGCGGCCGCACTTGTTGCCGGCGGCTGCGACAAGGTCGTTGGACCCTTTGAAGTGCTTCCGCCGCTCGAACCATCCACTCTGGAGCCAACGGCGGGATCATGGCGCATGATCGTCTTGACCGGCCCGAGTCAGATCGCCGTTGCCGTCCCAGCGCCGGTAACGTCCGCCGCGTACACGGCGGAGCTGGACGCCATCAAATCGAGCCAGGCGAATCTTACGTCCACGCAGCAGCAGGCGATCGCATACTGGAGTGGCGGCAGCGTGATGCGCTGGAACCAAATTCTCCGCGAGCTGGTTGCGCGCTACAATCTCCCACCCGCGCCGCGGGACGAAGGAGGGTATCCCGTGCCCGATGTGGAGAATCCGTTCGGTGATCCGGCTTTTCCCTTTGCCAACCCGGTATATGCTGCCCGCGCCTACAGCTATGTGAGCGCCGCGCAGTACGACGCCCTGAAATCGGCGTGGTACTGGAAGTTCCAATACAACCGGCTGTCACCCGCAAAAAACGACAATGCGATCACCGCGCTGATGCCGGTGTCGGGCCTGCCGTCGTATCCGTCGGAGGACGCCGTGATATCGGGCGTCACGGTCGAGATGCTCAAAACACTCTTCCCCGCTGCGGTCGAGGAAGTCACGCTGAAAGCGGCCGAACAGCGTAACGCCGCACTCTGGTCCGGCAAGGCAACCGCGAGCGACCTCGCGGCAGGGCTAGCGCTCGGGAAATCCGTGGCGACGGTGTTTCTCGCCCGCGCTGCGGCTGACGGTATGCGCACTGCGGGAGGATCGGCGGTGCTATGGCAGGCGCTCGCCGACTCCGCCACGACGCGCGGAGAGATCGCCTGGATAAGCCGCGACATTCCAGCGCGTCCACCGATGCTTCCATTGTTCGGTCAGGTACGCGCCTGGATGATGACGCCGGCGGATATTGTAGCCGAGCGTCCGCCACCGCCGCCTTCCACGAGCTCGCAGCAGATGAAAGACGAGACGGCCGAAGTCAAGCGAACGGTCGAGCACCTCACGAGCGTCCAGCTCGCGGTTGCCCAGAAGTGGAACGACGGCGCCGGAACGTATTCGCCACCAGGACACTGGAACGACGTGGCGCTGGAATATGTGCGCGACGCGAAAATGAGCGAGGTTCGAGCGGCACGGGTCTTCGCGCTGTTGAACATGGCTATGCACGACGCGGGCGTCGGCTGCTGGGAGGCGAAGTACCACTACTTCAACCCGCGCCCGTCGCAAGTAGATCCAGGCATCAAGACGCAGATTGGAATTCCGAATTTTCCGTCGTACACCTCTGGCCACTCGACCTTCTCAACAGCCGCCGCAGCAATCCTGTCGTATTTGTTTCCGAGTGGCGCCACCAGCTTTGCCGCGATGCGCGACGAGGCTGGGATATCAAGGCTGTATGGCGGCATTCACTACCGCAGTGACATCGAAGCCGGTAAGCTGCACGGCGCCAGGATTGCAGGCTACACGCTGTCCTTCGCCCGAAGCGACGGCGCTCCATAGCCGTGGGATTCGCGCCGCTTCCTCGCCAGCCTTGACGCTCCAGCCGCCGCCACGCATCGTAGGTCGCACATCGGACATGACGCTTCCGGAGAACACATGTCGGACTCAACCGCAGGCATTCACGACATCATTGGACGCCCGTCGCTAGGCTTTTCCGAGAGCCTCAACACGCGCTGGCATAAAGTTGCCCTGTACGGCTTCATGGCAATCGTGCTGATTCACTGGGTCGAGCACATCGTGCAGGCCTACCAGGCCTTCGTGTTGCATTGGCCACGCCAGATGTCGATGGGTCTCGTGGGCATGTACTATCCATGGCTCATGAAGACGGAAGTGCTTCACTACGGATTCGCTCTCGTGATGTTGATAGGCCTGTGGATACTCCGAAAAGGATTCACCGGCACCTCGCACACGTGGTGGATGGTGGCCTTCTGGATCCAGTTCTGGCACCATTTTGAGCACTTCATTCTGTTTTATCAGGCGCAAACGCATCAATTCTGGTTCGGCGGCACCGTGCCGACCAGCGTCGGGCAGATCTGGATCCCGCGGATCGAGCTGCATCTCATCTATAACGCGCTCGTGTTCATTCCGATGGTGATCGCGATGTACTATCACATGTATCCGCCAGCGCGGGATGCAGTGAAGGCCATGTGCACCTGCGCCCGCCACCACGCTCCCATGGCGGCGGCAGCCTGAATGTCGCTCCACACGTTTCCGGCGTGATCACCGATCCCCACTCGGTCCTCCGTGACCAAGTCCTTAATCAAGTGCTCCAGGGCGTGGGCGACACCGATCCTGCGCTCCGAAAGGCGGTTGCGGAAGGCAGCGGCATTCCCGCCGACCTTCAGGAGCTCGTCGATAAGATTCACCGTCACGCATACAAGGTGACGGATGAGGACATGGCGAGACTTCAGGCGAAGTATGGCGACGACAAAATGTTCGAGATCGTTGTGAGTGCAGCGCTCGGAGCAGCTCGGCAGCGGTTGGTCGTCGGACTCGCAGCCCTGGATGCCGCATGAGACTCCAGAAAGTTCACAAGGGACATCGCTTCCCCGACAAGGCTTTGCTCGGCTTCATGCGAATCGTCATGGGTCACGCACCCGGCGTTGTGCGCACGTTACGCTACCGGAAAGCATTCTTCGGACGCCCGTTCTCCGAGCTTACGCAGCAGGTGATGCGCGAACCTTCGCCATGGAGTGTCGGCGAGCGCGAGACATTCGCCGCCTTCGTATCGCGCCTGAATCAGTGCGTCTTTTGAACTAACGCCCACTCCGCGGTCGCGGAGGCAGCGCTTGGTGACGGTACGATGAAGCTAGTCCTCGAGGATTACAGGACAGCTCCGATCGATGAGAAGCTCCGCGCGATGCTCGGACTGCTCGAGAAAAACACATTGCATCCGGAGCAGATGAGCGCAAACGACATTCGAGCTGTGCTGGAAATCGGAGTGACCCGCGAAGCCGTTCGCGATGCGTTCTACGTCGCGTTCCTCTTCAATACATACGACCGGCTAGCGGACACTCTCGGTTGGCAGCTTCCGCACGATCGTTATTACGCCAAGGCGGGACGGTTCCTTCTGAAGAAAGGCTATCGGTAGCGTCTGACAGCGCAAGATGTTGCGCGCCGAGTGAGTCGGTCATCTTCGCAGCATCTTGCCGAAGTTTCGAATCATGTAAACGTCATTCTTGACGTTATGGCTTAACGCTGCCATGTGCCGGCCATCTTTCGACACGCTGAACCATTCACCAACCGGAAGGGCACCAAGCCTCTGCGTCCGGCCGCCGGGTCTGGTCGTGAAAAGGCCCCATGCGCCTTGCGTTTCGACAACATTGAATAAGATGCTGCCGTCCTCGAGCCACCTGATCCACCCGGGCCATTCGCCGGCAACAGTCCCGAGTTTTGTATAACGCCCGTTCTCGATATCCACCGTAGCCACCACCATCGACTTACCAGGCGGATCAATCGCCAGGACGGCGATCGACTTCGCGTCCGGCGAAGGAGAAACGCTCCAGATGCTGCCGATCCAATCGGGAGCACGCCACGTCACGTCGCCTTTGCCGCGACGACCGATCATAGACAGCGAACGACGCTCCTGCGGAATAATGCAGACTGCTCCGTCCGGTAGCGGGTGAATGTCAATCGCGGCAGATTCGTCGAGCCGAGCAATTTCGCGAGTCCGGCGCCCCATCGTGTCGCTTTCCATCAGCCGGACCTTGTTCCCTTCGATTCCGTGCAAATACATGATCGTGGCGCCGTCGGTAGACCATTCAAAATCCAGCAGATTCGCGACTCCGCTCGCGATCCGGGACTCGGCGCCTCCCTCGCGTGGAAGGATTGAAAAGTCTGACGCGCGGCCGCCGCTCATCGGAACCTCGCGTGCGACAACAATCCGGTCACCGGCAGGAGATATCAGCCCCCTCAAGAATGTGGTCGACGACAGCACCTGAGTTGCAGCAAAGCGCCCCTCCGTCGTCCGGCGGGTGCCAATCGTCCACAGGGTGCTCTCTATGGGGCCCGCAGAGTGCAACAGCCGTTCCCCGTCTAGCGATATATCGAAGTTTCCATCACCGGACATCTGCAACCCGGAAAAGACGGTGTCGATGTCTGGTCCAACGCGCGAGGCCGTTACATCCATGCTGAGAAGATCGAACTCGCTACCGGCGACCGCACGTTGAGAAGCGACAACCAGCTTTTGCCTGGAAGGCACCCAGCGAATGACGACACGGCGGCCGAGCGACCCAAACCCCGGCGTCACTCGGTCGATCACCCTACCCCGGAAGTCGATCAATCGCAGCTCGGGTGCGCTATCCCACTTTTTTCGCACTGCGATGAGGAGCCTGTCCGGATATGGCAAAGAAGATACGGGTACGTTCCAAGTCGCTCCCGGGTCATGGATCGGAATACTGTCGAGGCTCTGCCCATCGTGTGCGGTGATTCGCCGCACCCAGCCGATTGAATCCGGGGGCAATAAACCTACCGCAACTAAAAGCGTATCTCCCGACAGCACATCGAAGTCGCCGTGGCCGAGAAATCTTGGCGTTCCGCCAAGGGTGGAAATCACAAATATCCCCCAGCGGTCCGGGCCGTATGAAGCATCGTACGCGAGATAGCGACCGTCAGCGGTCCACCCTGTTCTGAAAAAGTTTGCGGCGTTCCGGCTGAGTACCAGGCGGTTGTTGCCGTCAGTGTCCTGGATGACCACTTGATATGTACAGTAGCCGGCTTCGTCGCACTGCTTTTCCTCGAATGCTATTCGCGATCCGTCCGGCGACAGCGACGCGTCGTTGGCATTTCCAGTGAGAGTCAGCCGAACCCGATCCGCTTGCGGCGGTGGGCCGCTCTCGCGAGCCAGGACCAAGGCGGCAGCGATCGCAGCGACTGTGGCGACCGCACCACCGATCGCGACAGGAAACCATCGTCGTGAGCGACCTGACAGTCGCTGCGGTACTCCTGACGTTGCCTGCGCCCGCGCGAAATCACCTGCATTCGCGTCGCGGTCGGCGTTGCGCGACGGGGACTGGAGGCGCTTACGCAGCTGCTCGACGGCCGCTGGATCGGCCGTGTCGATCCGCGTAAGCTCACCGAGGAGCTCCGACGCCGTCGTGTATCGTCCGGCCAGATCCTTTTGGAGCAGCCGCAGCACAAGATCCTCGAGCGCCGCCGACACGTTACCGCGATAAGTCGAGAGGGGAACTGGCTCATCGTGGAGAATCGCGTGTGCGATCGCGATGTCCTGCTCCCCGCCGAACGGCTTTCGTCCCGTGAGCATCTCGTAAAGAACCACGCCCATGCCCCACAGGTCCGCGCGTCCATCTGCCGCCTCTCCTCGGATCTGCTCGGGGGACATGTATGACACTGTCCCGAAGCGCGCACCCGTTTCGCTCAGGCTTTGATCCCGTGCCTTGGCCAATCCGAAGTCGAGGATCTTTACGGTTCCATCCGGCAGGAGCATGACATTGCCCGGCTTCAAGTCCCGATGTACGATGCCCGCCCCGTGTGCGCATTGCAGCCCTTCAGCCACCTGCCTCGCGATCACGAGTGCGTCGCTCACAGGCATTGGGCCGTCCCGGGTCAGTCGGGCCTTCAGGGTCTCGCCTGGGTATAGCGCCATTGCCAGGAAGGGCCCCTCGTTGCTCATGGCGACTTCGTGAATGACGCAAAGATTCCGATGGTCCAGCGCGGCTATCAAGCGCGCCTCGCGTAAGAACCGCGCTTCGGCGCTAGCATCGACACGGTAAGCAGGCAGCAGGAACTTGAGGGCGACCGTCCTGCCCAGCCGGACGTCTTCCGCTCGATAGACGACGCCCATGCCTCCGGCTCCGATAGCCTCGTGAATCTGGAAATGGGAGACAGTTTGCCCTGCGAGTCCGAGTAGGTCCGATGGCGGAGTTGACTGTGGGAAGAAGACGGCTTCGAGCGGTGCGAGCCGCGCATCAGCGTCTGAATCGGCAGCGAGCAATAATTCAACGGCGGCGCGTAGCTCCGGATCCGACGTGCCGAGAGCCGTGAGCCGGTTTCGGCGCTCGACGTCATCCAGCTCGACGAGGGTCTCGAAGGTGGACTGTATCTCCTCCCAGCGTTGCCGGTCCATGAAGCGCTGTTAGTGGAGGAGCTCGCCGCGCAGCTCCAACGCGAGCCACGCTCTAGCTGATCGTAGTTCTCGCTTAGTTGTCGCCAGCGAGATGCCTGACGCCGTAGCGCTCTCCTGCAGTGACAGACCGCCGAAGTAGCGATGCTGTAGCAGAAGGGCCCGCCGCGGGCTCATAGCTTCGAGACGCAAGAGCGCCTCATGCAACTCGGTGACGCTGTCCAGATTGTCATCTGAGATCCAAAGCGTCTCGTTCAGCTCCAGCGGAATGTTGCCGCTCCCACGCTTTGCCGCCATTCGGGCGCGGGCGCGGTCGACGAGCAGATTCCGCATGACCTCGGACGCAAGAGCCAAAAAATGCGCGCGGTCTGGAAAGTCGAGGCGAGGAGCATCAACCAGCCGGATGTATGCCTCATGAACCAGGCCGGTCGTGTTCAGCGAGCTTTCCGCCGGGGCGCCACGTAGACGCTGGTGCGCCAATTCGCGCAACCGTTCGTAGACGAGGGGGATGAGTTGATTTCGCGCGCGTTCGTCCCCCGCGCTCCAGCGCTTCAGAAGACCCGTGACGTCGGATTGGTCGGATGCCATACGTCTCTCTGCCGCCGGGGCATCGGGCTCCGAACATAGACGTAGCGCGCGCACACGGCAAGACAAACGTGAGCCGTTTCCGCACACGATTCCGTTCTGGAAAGGGCAAGACCGTCTCCTCATCTCAGACCCGGAGCCTCTATGTCGCTGCCCCTTTCTCGCGCCTCCCTAACCTGTACCACCGGCATTTTCGCGTGCGTGTATGCCGTCGTTGCGTTGTGTGGGTGTTATCACAGGTCGTCCGCGGTTGGCGAATCGGCAGAGCCGGCAACGGTCGGGCTTAGCCGACAAGCAAAGGACGAGCAGTTCGTCCGACGCTTTTCGGGTGTAGACATCGTCCCCACCCGGAGAGGAGGATTCTTTGTTCAAATTCACAGTGGGATGGTCGGTGATGGCGAGCCGCTGTACATAATCGACGGACTGCCCACGCTGATTGAGCAGAGCCGCGGTATCGACTGGTTTAAGCCAGAGGACATTGCGCAGATCAAGGTGCTCAAGGCCCCCGCCGAAACGAGCGTGTACGGTCCGCGCGGGGTGAACGGCGTGATTGTCATCACCACGAAGCAAGCCGCGCCACGGAAGTCGCGGTTGCGCGCACGCTCGTGAACTGAACCGGTCGTTACCGGTTCCGCCTGAAGGGAGGGCTACCTCCAGCCACGCGACGAAGATCGAGCCATTTTGCTACGGGACCCACCATCGCCAGCGCCAGAAACGCCGGTGCCGCGTTGAACGCTGTTGGCAGCGGCCATCCAGAATCGGACGCGAACCTGATCAGCGTCTCCATCAACGCGATCAGGATCGCCACGACGATCTGCTGCCGCTGCCCGCGCACTATCGTGCGCGGGTCTGTGATCATGAAGAAAACGAACAGCTGATACATCGGTCCGGTGATCGGAGCGATCTCCGGCAGCAACGGTTGGCCCAGGCTCAAGGCGCGCGCGCCGTTCAGCACCAGGAAACTCGCGACATACGTGAGTGTGATGTGGAGTACTCCGACTCGCGCTGCGATGATCAGTCCGAAAGTCCAGATCACGAGGTTGGTCGCCACGTCGTTGCCGAACTGGTGGCTGAGAACGGAGACGCGGTCCGGAGCTGCGAGCAAGAGGGCGCTGATGGCGAAGTTCGTCGGATTCCAGAGATGGTTGTCGCGATAGCGTAAGACGTACTTGGACGAGATTGCCAGGAATCCGCCCAACGCAAAGGGCCAGAGCGCCCCGCCCTGCGGCTTGATAAGGAGCGTCAAGCTGATACCGCTGATATATGCACTCAGGAGATTGACGATCCTGCCTCGGTCGAACCACGAGAGCAGCGCTTCGGTCGCGGTGCAGGTGAGCAGCGCCAGCGCCAGGCGGTCGTATCCGCCTACCATGTGGTAGCGAAGTTGAGCCACCACCAGCACCAGCGTGATAAGAAACGCGATCAGGTAACGCGGGTCGAGCTGCGCGCCTCGGTTCCACCAGTGAAGCAGAGCCGGCTGCTGCGCCACAGTTGCCTGTGTCGGGCGGGTCAACGTGCCGGTTCGGTGACGGTGTGGAATTGATCCACCGAGAGATGTTGTAGCACCTGGCGTGTGCCCGAGGGCCAGTGGATCACACAGCGGTCCACCCATTCGTGCTGACCGAGCCCGAAATGGAGCCGCCGGTCGTTCTGGCTCGCGAAGCCCATTCCTCCATCGACGATCCGGCGTTGCTTCATTCCCCCGGACTCGACCTCCACTTCGGCCCCGATTGCGCTGCGGTTACTCCGAGTTCCCACGAGTGTAAAGGCGATCCAGTGGCTGGCGCTATCGGGATAGTCGCGATAGAGCACCGCGGGTTGGTTCTGATTCGCGACGATAACGTCAACCGCGCCGCGATTCGACAGATCAGCCAGCGCGACGGCGCGACCGTCGTAGTCGTCAGTGACGCCCACCGCGGTCGCGACGTCGACCCACCCGGAAAGGCCGCGATTGAGGAATACACGTGACCGCTCGTACCCGGACAGGCTCGCATTTCCGAACGCTGGCCATGTCCTGGCGTCCTCGAATAGATGGCCGTTAGCGCCGGCGATTTTCGACATGGCGTACCAGTAGCTCGCGTTCCGGTCGGCGGAGATGAACCCATTGGCGACGAACAGCTCGTTGAATCCGTCGTTGTTCAGATCGCCGAATTGTGCCCCCCATGCCCAACCGGCGTCGGCAACCTGTGCATCGGCCACGTTGCGAAACCCGCGCGCCTCGGACATCAGGTTCAGCCGCAGGTTGTTGTTCTGAAACAGATACCCGCGCTCCGAGATGTTGGTGACGAACACGTCCAGGCGCCCACGGTTATATGTGTCGCCCAATGCGACCGACATTCCACTCTTTGATTCACTCTCGAGGCCGGCGGTGGAGAGTACGAATCGCCGTGCGTGGTCATTCAGGTACAGCTCCTCGGGACCGTAGTCGTTTGCGAGGTAGATATCGGGCCACCCGTCCTCGTTGAAGTCGGCCGACGCAGCGGCCAGCGTCCATCGCGTGCTACCAACTCCCAGCTGATCGGTGACGTCGTTGAATCTGCCACCCCCGAGATTGTGAAAAAGCATGTTTTTTCCACCATTGGTAGCGAACTCGAAGCTGTTATGCATGATCCGCGTGGTCGTGAGGTGCCACAGATCCACGTCGCTGCGGAAATACGCAGTGACGTAGAGATCGAGCAGACCATCGCGATCGTAGTCGAGCCAGATGGCACCGTTGCTGTTGACCCAGCGTCGTAATCCGGCTGCTTGCGTGACATCCTGGAAGTGACGCCCATCGAGATTCTTGAACAGCGCCAGGTATCCGTAGCGGTAGACCAGCACGTCCTCGCGGCCATCGTTGTCGAAGTCGCCCCAGATGCTGCCCATCGAAACGCCCTCGCCTGGGCGATTGAGATCTGCCAACCCGGCGCTTGCCGCAACGTCTTCGAAGGTGCCATCGCCACGGTTTCGGTACAGGGCGTTTGGCTGACCGAAACGACTGTTTGTGAAATAAAGATCGGACCATCCATCGCCATCAAAATCCGCGACCGACACCGAGGCGCCGAGAGCCGCGACGTGCGGCTCGACGTTGGCGATCCTCCGGTCGAATGTCGGCCGGTGATGCACGAAGTGGATGCCGGCCGCCGCGGTCTCGTCACGTAGCACGAATCCCGGATGGGCCGCATTCGCGGGCGCGCGAATCGGCCCGTGATCCAATCGGATAGCGAGACCGATGGCGGCGAAGAACGGAATGGCGACGACGGCACGGCGAAGAGTGGGATGACGCATCACGGGACAGTATAGCGCGCGTGCCTGTTTCCCCGACAGGACGTCGGCGATTCCCTGACTACGCTACGGTCGGTGCCGGTGAGTGTTTGCTCCACTATGCCAACTCCAACCCATGCCGAACTGAAGGCGCAGCAGTGGCAGCACGTACTGCTCCGATGCGTGGCGGGTCTCCTCGGCTTCGAGACGCTCAGCGGACTGTCGATCTATTTCCTGCCGTTCAGCGTGCCGAACCAGATGATGGTGCTGTTCCATACGGCGGCCGGCATCGCCTTCGTCATCCCGTTCGCATGGTATCAACTCGGTCACTGGAAGATCTATCGGTCGATCCGACTCTCGCACGTCGTGCTGACCGGCTACTTCGCGATGACGGCGACGGCCATACTCATCCTGTCCGAGATCGTGCTCACGGCTCAGGCGATCTTTGCTACGCGCATCGGCTATGTGTGGGACTTGGTGCACGTCGTGGCGACGTTCGCGCTCATCGCGTCCATCGTCCCACACGTGGTGACACTAATGGTCCGTGCCGCTCGGGCGAGCACGACGGCAGTCGGAGCACCGGTCCACACAGCGTCGCGACGATTTGGGATGGTCACACTGTATCTCACGGCAGCGGCATTCGTCCCAGTCGCGATCTCCATCGCGGTCTATCAGCCGACGCGCCTGGTTAACCAGCTACCGAAGGACTACAGCTATCTCTACGGTCGCAATCGGCCGTTCGCGCCGAGCCTCGCAAAGACGAGCAGTGGGGGTGCGTACGATGCGCGCTCGCTGTCCGGTTCGGCATCATGCGGAACGGCGAATTGCCACAAGCAGATCTACGATGAGTGGGCGGTGAGCGCCCACCGCTACTCGGCGATGGATCCAGCGTTCCAGAAAGTGCAGTCGGTGATGGGCGAGCAGAACGGGCCGGAGTCGACACGATACTGCGGCGGCTGTCACGACCCGATCTCCCTGTTCGCGGGCACCAAGAACATCTTCAACAAGGATCTGACCAATCTGGTCGGCTACAAGGAAGGCGTCTCCTGTATCGCCTGTCACGCGATCAAGAAGACCGACGTGAAGGGCAATGCTGCGTATGTCATGTCACAGCCGGGTCGGTACGTGTTCGAGCTGGAGCCCGGTGCTGCGAAGCAAGCCGCGAGTGACTTTCTCATCCGCGCGTACCCTCGCCATCATATCGAGACGCTGCAGCACAAGCTCTTCAAGAATCCCGAGTTCTGCGCGGCTTGCCACAAGCAGTTCATCGATAAAGAGATCAACCGTGTAGGCTGGGTCCAGCTGCAGAACCAGTACGACAACTGGCGGAAGAGTCGCTGGAATCATCCCGGGGACCCAACGAAGACCATCGAGTGTCGCGAGTGTCACATGCCGCTCAAGGTCTCCAGCGATCCGGCCCGCGGCGACGACCGCGACTACAACCGCTCACCAGACGACGGCAAGCACCGCAGTCATCGTTTCCTGGGTGCGAACCAGTTCATCCCCGCGGCTCTCCATCTTCCCGGCGCTGCCGAACAGGTGCGGCTTACGGAGAAGTGGCTGCGCGGTGAGATCGCCATTCCGGAGATCACCAAGAAGTGGCGTACCGGACCCGCCGTGCCCATTGAGCTTGTGGCTCCCGCGACGGCTGTCGCGGGCCGCCCGATCATGCTCCAGGCGGTGCTCACCAACAACAAACCGGGACACGACTTCCCCACCGGTCCGCTCGACATCATTCAGGCGTGGGTGGAGCTAACCGTCACCGACCAGGCGGGCAACGTGGTGTATCAGACGGGCCAGCGCGATTCGGGGCACTTCATCGCACCAGGGAGCTTCATGCTCAAGGCAGAGCCGGTGGATCAGTACGGCAATCTCATCGACAGGCACAACCTGTGGGAGATGGTCGGCGTTCGCTATCGGCGCGCCTTGTTTCCGGGGTTCTCCGATCAGGAGCAATTCACCTTCATCTGTCCCGGAACGCTCGTGAGTACAGGAAAACCTGCCTCGGCGAAGGCGCGCGGTGATACGGCGTCACCCCTCGACCGCACGGTTACCATGCGAGTTCCACAAGGGAGAGTGACCGAGCTCCATGTGACGGCGAGGCTCATGTACCGCAAGGCCGACCAGTTTCTCCTCAACTTCCTCTTCGGCAAGGAGTCAGGCATCACAGCGGCGGTCACGGTGATGTCAGAGGATCATCGAACGATCAGCGTAGCTTCCGGAGAGTAAGGCCCGAGATTCGATGGCGCGACTCACGAAACGGAGACGGTTGTTACTGATCACCGTGGGTGGCGGCGTCGTATTTCTCGGGGCAGCCACGGTGGCTGGCTTGTGGCTGCATCGCGCGGAGCCGACATACCGTCCCGGCGAAAATGTCGAAGGCGTAACGTCTGAGCTGGCACGGTCGCTCCCCGCGGACTACCCCAGGGTCGTGTTCACCGACGCCACGCGCGCATCGGGCATCACCTTTCGCCAATTCAACGGCAAGCGCTCATCGTGGCTGCCAGAGGATATGGGATCAGGCGCGGCGTGGGGCGACTACGACAACGACGGATGGGTCGATCTCGCGGTGGCGAACGAAGTCGGCTCGATCGACGCGTCGGACGCCGAGCGCCGACAGTCGCCCGCCCGCGCCGTGCTCTACCACAACAACCACGACGGCACCTTCACCGACGTCACCGCGAAAGCGGGAATCGATTTTCACGGCTGGGGAATGGCAGTCGCGTGGGCGGACTACGACAACGACGGCGACGTCGACCTCCTCATCACGGCGTACGAACACAACGTCCTGTACCAGAACAACGGTGACGGCACCTTCACGGACCGAAGCGTTGCATCCGGTATCGGCGCGCCGCGAGGATTCTGGACGGGCGCGGCGTGGGGAGACTACGACAAGGACGGCTTCCTCGACCTGTACGTGACGGGCTACGTGAAATTCACGCGTCAGAAGAGCACGCAAGCTGGCGTGAGCGGAGTGTACGACGTCGAGAATCCGGCCAGCATCAATCCGCTCGCCTTTCCGGGCGAGCGCAATCTGCTCTTTCACAACAACGGCGACGGCACCTTCACGGATCTCGCCCACGCTGCGGGGGTGACCAACTCCGGGGGACGAGGACTCGCCGCGTCGTGGGTGGACCTGGACGAGGACGGCTGGCCGGATCTCTACGTCGCCAACGACGTTTCTCAGAACGCCCTGTATCGCAATCTCGGCAACGGGAAGTTCCAGGACATCGGGGAGGCGGCACGCGTTTCCGACTACCGAAGCTCCATGGGTATTGCAGTCGGCGACTGGAATGGCGACGGCTCTCAGGACCTGTTCCTGACGCACTGGCTGGCGCAGGGGAACGCGCTCTACGACAACCAGATGCACCAATACCCGGCACAGGCGAAGTCGCGTCCCGGGCCGTCGCTGACGTTCATGGACGAGTCGGACCGCTTCGGCCTGGGGCAGATCTCCCTCGACTACGTCGGCTGGGCGACATCATTCATCGATTACGACAACGACGGCAAGCTCGATCTGTTCGTCGTCAATGGCAGTACGCTGCAGAAGCGCGACGATCCTGCGACCCTGGTGCCGATGGAGAGCAAGTTGTTCTGGAACCGCGGCAAGGAGGAGGGCTTCTTCGACGTGTCGCTAGTGAGCGGTTCCTATTTTGGCACGGCATACGTCGGACGCGGTGCCGCATTCGCCGATTATGACAACGATGGCGATATCGACGTTTTCGTCGTGAACCATGGTGGTCCCGGACTCCTCCTGCGTAACGATGGCGGCAACCGCAAACGCTGGCTGCAGGTGGAGGTTCGGGGAACGAAGAGCAATCGACAGGGGATCGGTGCGAAGCTGCGGCTGGTGGCCAACGGCGCCGCCCAAGTGCGCCAAGTCGGCGCGCAGAGTCCCTATCTCTCGCAGAACAGCCTCATCGAGACATTCGGCTTGGGAGTACTGTCCAAGGCAGACACGATCGAGGTGTTGTGGCCGAGCGGCGCGCGGGACGTGCGCACCGACGTGGCGTCGAACCAGCGGATCCTGATGGTCGAAGGCGGAGCGCCGGTCACCGATCGCGCCCGGGTGCAGAAATTCTGGGTGCTGTACCGCCAGGCGACAGCGCAGCGCATTGCGCGGCAGGCGCGGCTCTCCTCGGACAGCTACGCCAACGCCCTCGAGCTGAACCCGGATCACGAAGATGTGCTGTACTACTTCGGCAGCATGCGGCTGGAGCTCGGCGATTTCGAGGGTGCGGCTCGCGCGTGGCGGCATTTGGTTTCGCTCAATTCCGGGAGCGCGCGAACCCAGTTGCAGCTTGGAGCGCTCTATCTCTGCCTCGATGCCGACGCGCCGCTCCAGCTCGATTCGGCGGA
>JAHFCS010000193.1 GCA_023249395.1 Gemmatimonadota bacterium | reverse complement strand
CGATGTCGTGATTGATCCCGCTAATCCGCGCACGTTGTTAGCCGCGATGTGGCAGCTCGAGATGCACACATGGGGGCGCGAGAGCGGTGGTCCGGGAAGCGGCATCTTCGTTTCGCACGACGGCGGCGACAAGTGGACTCGTCTTCAAGGCAACGGTCTGCCTGTCCACACGATTGGAAAGATCGGACTGGCGATCGCGAAGTCGAAGCCGGAGCGCGTTTACGCGCTGATCGAGACCGGCGACGGCGTGCCGTTCCACGGCCAGCCCACCGACAATGGCGAGCTGTGGCGCTCGGACGACGGCGGCAACAGCTGGCGGGTCGTGAGCTACGACAGGAATCTCGCCTGCCGGCAGCCGTATTACACGCGCATGGCTGTATCGACTGACAATGCTGACGAGGCGTACTTTCTCTGCGCCGCTTTCAGCCGATCGCTCGATGGCGGTGTTACCAACACAGCCGCCACTTTCGGTAGCGCCGCGGCAGCTACGGCGGCGCGCGTTCCCGCCGATTCGGCCGCGGTCCGCACGCCCGCCCTCGGCACGCCGGGCGGCGACAACCATGACATGTGGATCGACCCCGGCAACGCCGACCGGATGGCCGTTGCGAACGATGCCGGAGTCTCGATTTCGACGACGCGCGGCCGGACCTGGCTGCGGGTGCAGCTTCCGATCGCGCAGATCTATCACGTCACGGTGGACAATCGCGTTCCGTACTACGTCTACGGCAACAAGCAGGATGGGCCTTCGTACCGCGGTCCGAGCAACAGCCGGACGGGAAACACGATCGCTCGTAGCGAGTGGCACGGCGTGGACGGCGGCGAAAGTGGATGGGCCACGCCCGATCCGGTCGATCCCAACATCATCTGGTCCACGGCCTCGGGATCGGGGAGCCGCGGCGGCATCGCCATCCGCTTCGACGAGCGAACGCGGCAGGGACAGAACGTCGAGGTGTGGCCGCTCAGCACCGGCGGTCATCCGGCGGGCGAGGTCCAGTACCGGTTCGTTTGGGATGCACCCTTCACGATTTCGCCGCACGATCACAACAAGGTCTACATCGGCAGCCAGTTCGTGCACACATCCACGAATGGGGGACGGAGCTGGCGGGTGATCAGCCCCGATCTCACACGCAACGACAAATCGAAGCAGCAGATCTCGGGCGGACTAACCCCGGACAACATCGGGGTCGAATACGCCGACGTCATCTATGCGATCGCTGAGTCGCGCCTGCAGCCAGGTTTGATCTGGACGGGGAGCAATGACGGGCTGGTCCACCTGACGCATGACGGCGGAAGGACGTGGGCGAACGTGACAGCGAACATTCCGGGAATCCCGGCGTGGGGCTCGGTCCGTCACATCGAGCCGTCGCGTTACGATGCGGGCGCGGCGTATCTCATCGTCGACGGGCACCAGGAGAACAACCGCGATCCGTGGGTCTACAGGACGAAGGATTTCGGCAGGACATGGAAGCTGATCGTCAGCGGGATTCCGAGGAGCCCGCTGAGCTACGCGCACATCATTCGCGAGGACCCGGTGCGGCGGGGACTTCTCTATCTCGGCACCGAGAACGCGCTCTACGTTTCATTCGACGACGGCGACCGTTGGCAGCCGCTGCAGATGAATCTTCCGCACGCTCCGGTCTACGGGATGGTGATCCAGGAGCAGTTCAACGATCTGGTGATCGCCACGTATGGCCGTGGATTCTGGATTCTGGATGATCTGAGCCCGTTGCAGAAAATGACGCCCGCTGTTGCAGCATCGAGCTCGCACCTGTTCGTGCCGCGCGCAGCGTACCGCTTTACGGATATGGCCGGCAACGTTGCGACGAACGATGATCCAACTGCGGGGACAAATCCGCCGTACGGTGCGGCGATCAACTATTGGCTGAAGGCAGCGCATCCAGACAGCGGCGCGGGCGCGGTGTCGATCGCCATTCTCGACGGCGCTGGAAAAACTATCAGAACTCTCCGCGGTACAGGCAAAGTCGGACTCAATCGCGTTTACTGGAATCTGCGCAATGACTCGAGCAAGGCCGTGCGTTTTCGAACGAAGCCGATGTACAACGCCGAGTTCCAGATGGACAAGGACAGCACGCGAAGCGTGCCGGGATCAGGCCGCCTCGCTGTCCTGATGCCGCCGGGCACCTACACCGTGAAGCTCACGGTGGATGGTCAGTCTTCGAGTCAGCCGCTTGAGGTACGGCGTGATCCCAATAACGCGTCAACCGAGCCGGAAATCCGTGCCGCGACCGACTTGCTGCTCGCGCTGCAAAGCGACATGAGCGCCGTCGCGGAAATGCTTGCTACGATCGACTCCGTACGCGTCCGGCTGCAGCCAGTCGGAGGGAGTCCGTCGGTGTTGCCCGCGTCGGCCGGTCAAGTCGAGCAAAAGTTCATCGAGCTCGAACAGAACATCGTGGACCTTCGGATGACCGGACGCGGTCAGGACGAGGTGCGATGGCCCGTCAAGCTCGCTGGACAGCTCGCTTACCTGGCAGGAGGTGTCAGCGCGTCGGATTTTACCCCAACCGCGCAACAGCGCGAGGTTCAGCAGTTGCTTGCGAATCGAGTCAAGGAGCTGCGTGCCGGGCTCGACCGGCTCATGAAGACTGATCTCGCGAAGCCGACGCAAGCGCCTTCGTCATCAGAACCAGGTGGGCGTCGCGACTGAGCTTGCGGGAATCCGGAAAAGGTGCGGTGCCGACCGCCTCGAATCCGAGTGCCGTGTAATAGTCCGGAAGGTCTGAACGAAGGTTGACGACTTCCAGGTCGAGAGTCTGACAGCCGGCTGCGCGGCAGTGGTCCTCCGCCGCGACAATGAGAGCGCGGCCCACGCCCCTGCGCTGAAGAAAGGGATCGACTGAAAGCAGCGCGAAGTGGCCGCGAGAACCAGCGACGTCCACGTACACTGCGCCAACCAGCTCGTCGGCGGCTCCATCGACAACCAGGAAGCATGCATGCGGCGCCGCGATTCGAGACGCAACATCCTCTGCGTTTATGCGGTCACCGTTGATGAAGAAGTCTTCCACTCGATACGCCGAATTGATCAGACTCACGAGGGCGGGAATATCGTTTGACGTCGCGTGTCGTGGGTTCATCCTGGCCGTGGGTTCGCTGCGTTCAGCACCTTGAAGCGCACTCTGCAATTATACAATCGTGGCAGAACCCTGACAGAGAGTGGGGGAAATTCCCCTATCGTCGGCCGACAGGTTTGGCGATTATGGGCTATATGACCCACACTCTATGCGGCCTACTCGCGTAACTCCTTGTAGTGCTTGGTCTTATCTAGCTACCTCCCCCGGCGCTCTACTTGCATATCCGAACCGACGTAGCGAGCGAAAATCCTGTCTGGAAGGACAGCGGAGCAAGGGGGGTCAATGACGCCTCCGGAACCGACGACGACGGAGATGGGACGGCGCGGTCGTCTCAGCCGGCGGCTGCTCGCCTGGTTCCTGGTTTTCTCGCTTCTCCCGCTCCTGGTTACCAACGCCATCGGCTATCGCCGAAGCGAAACGATCATCACGCAGCTGGTCGATCGGTACCTCAGTGCGATTGCACAGGTCCACGCGCAGCACGTCCGGGACCGGACGGACCGCGCTCTGCTCCTCTTGCAGGTCGTCGCTGCCGGTAACGAGTTCCTCGCGGTGGGGGCTCAGCGGTCACAGGGACTTCCGGCGGGCACGATGGGCGAGGTCGCCAGTCGCACCGAAATGGAGCGCTTGTTACGCCGCAAGCTCGACGAGCTCAAACTGTTTGACGCCCTGTACCTGTTCACACCCGACGGGCGGATCGCCGCGTCAGTCGGCCTCCGAGAAAACCTCAGTACCGCCCTTCCAGCGCACGAAGCGACCGGTTCGCTCTCCGCGATGCTGCTGTCCACACCGCGTGGCGTGCGACCGATGTTCCGCCTGGTGGTCCCGGTTCATGGGAGTGAACGCGTACCCGTGGCGTTTCTCGCCGGAACTCTGAGCCTCGAGGGCTTCCGCGACATGCTGCAGCTCCCCGACAGGGTCGCCGGACACGTCGAGAGTTTCATCGTCGACGCGGGTGGGCGGCCACTGTTCGTATCGCATCCACACGACAGCGTGGACTACGCCCTACCCCTCGTCACACCATTGCTGGCGTTGCCCGACGGCGCTCACGAGCACTATCGCGCCGGCGACGGTACGCGCGTTCTCGGTACGATCGTGGCGCTGCCGGATTATGAGTGGCGGTTGATTGCAGAGGTACCGGCCGATGAGGCGTTTGGGGCCCTACAACGTCTCGGAAGCCTGTCGCTGCTGTTCGAGCTGCTGCTTGTGGCCGTACTCGTCGGAACGGCGATCGTCGTGTCTCGAAGCGTCGTGGCACCCCTGAGCCGGCTCGTGCAAGCGAGCAGGCGCGTCGCGCACGGAGATCTCAGCGTTCGCGTGAAGGACGACGCCGGCGACGAGATCGGAGAGCTCGGTCACGCGTTCAACGAGATGACGATTGCGCTCGCCGAGACGACCAACGACGTGCGCGAGCTGCACCAGCGAGAGATCGAGCGTGCGTCCCAGCTCGCCACGGTGGGCGAGTTGGCGAGCGGAATCGCCCACGAGATCAAGAATCCGGTTGTCGGCGTCACGAACGGTCTCGACATCGTTCGTCGCCGCGTGGGCGCCGATGGGACGCTGCTCCCCATCATCGATGAGATGGAGCGGCAGATGCGGCGCGTGCAGGATGCGATCCAGGAATTGCTGGCCTTCGCGCGCCCCGCGACGCCGGCGCTCGCTCCAGTGAGCGGTGACGATCTAGCGGAACGGGCAATCCGTCTCGTGGAACCCACCGCCGGCAAGGGCGGTGTACGCATTGAGACCCGTCTCGATCCCTCGCACGCGAGCGTCCTCGCGGACGCCGACATGATTCACCAGGCGCTCATCAACATTCTCATGAACGCCATCGAGGCGACGCCGCGCGGCGGCCGAGTCGACGTGTACACGCGGACGTCGGGGGACTGGATCGAGATCGAAATCACTGACACCGGGCGCGGCATCGCACCGGAACACCTCGAGTCGGTCTTCAAACCCTTCTTCACCACACGCCACACTGGCACGGGGCTTGGACTCTCGATCAC
>JAHFCS010000192.1 GCA_023249395.1 Gemmatimonadota bacterium | reverse complement strand
GGCGGCTGCGCTTCCGACGCGGTCCTGCGTTGCGTGCTGGATGCCGCGTGCGAGAACGCCTGGCGCGTCCGCTACACCATGCAGCGGCAGGACGTTGAGGTAGGCGACGTTCGCCAGCAGATACAACACGGTCACCAGCCCCGTTCCCAGAAAAAGGGCGAGGGGAAGATTCCGTTTCGGGTTTTGAACTTCCGCCGCCGCAAACGTCACGTTGTTCCACGCGTCGCTCGCGAACAGCGAGCCGACGAGTGATGCGCCAAACGCTATCATGAAGGCTGACGTAATCGTGACACCACCCGAGAAAGCGCCCGGTCCGAAGTTGGCGGCGATCGCCTCGGCGTTTCGGCCGACCGTCAGCCCCAGCGCAACCAGCGCGACCAGCGCACCCGTCTTGACGAGAGTGAGTGTGGTCTGAACGAGCTTCCCCTCGCGAATCCCGCGCAGATTGACCCAGGTGAGAATCCAGATCGACACCAGTGCGATGAGCCGCTGCGGCGAAAGCCCGACTTCTACCGGACCGCCCGGCGTGTTGAAATCGAAGTGCGGAAACCAGGAGAATCTGTCCGGCGTTATGCTCGGCCAGAGAACGCCGAGGAATCGGCCGAACGCCACTGCGACGGCGGCAATGGTTCCCGTCTGAATGACAATGAAAAGGGTCCACCCGTAGAGAAACCCCATGAGCGGACCCATGGATTCGCGGAGAAAGACGTACTGTCCGCCAGCGCGAGGGTACATCGCCGCCAGCTCGCCATAGGCGAGCGCACCGAGCAGCGTGATGACTCCGGCAGCGACCCAGGCGAGCATCAGCCAGAGCGGCGATCCAACACTGCGCGCTATGGCTGCCGAGACGATGAAGATGCCCGACCCGATCATCGAGCCGGCAACGAGCATCGTTGCGTCGGTCAGGGTGAGAGCTTTGACGAATCCCCCCGACGACGCCTGCGCGTCGCCGGTATCGCCAGTGTCCGGTGTACTGCTCATCCACTTTCTCCGAGAGGACAGAACCACCGGCGATTTACCGGCGCGCAGAATTTACCAGCACAGAGTGGACAAGGCTAGCTGCGCAATTCAGACTGCGGACTGCGGGCCAACTGCCATTTCGGACTGCGGACTGACTGCAGACTCCGGACTAACTGCGGAGTGAGGACGGGATCCGTGATTTGAGTTCGCAGTCAGTTCGCAATTCATAGTCAGGTCGCAGTTCGCAATGGCGGTTAGTCCGAAGTCCGCAACGTCAGTTCAGAAAATGAATTGTATGTCCACAGTATCGCGTACGGGGGTGCCATCCGCGCGAACGCCGGGACGAAACCGTAGTGACAGAAGAACGTCCCGCAGCTTGCGATTGTAGCCGCCGTCGCGCGACGGATTGAATCCGAGGAGTGTCGCGTTTCCCTTCTCGTCGACGTCGAACCAGGCAACGAGGTGATATCCTCTGACGCTGGCGGGTGCCGGGAGCGGGGGAAGGAAGAATTGCGTCGGTGTCGGAGGATAGCTGCCCGCCGGCCCGCCACCTGTGCCAGGTCCGACTGAACTGCCGGTACCGGTGCCGGTTCCCGAACCCTTACCACCACCACTTCCCGGTCCGGCGCCGGCTGTGCCGGCGTTGCCACTCCCAAGCCCAGGAGCGGCGTTCGCGCCGGGCTGCACCGCGGGAGATATAGGCTCCGGTGTCGGGACAGGCGGCGCAACGGGCTTCGGTGGCTGCGGTACGACCTTTGGTGGGACCACAGTTGCCGCCGCATCCGCGGCGGGACGGATCCGCACGTACTGAAGGTGCTGCTCGGCGCCTTCGTCGCCGCCGCTTCCTCCACCTCCGCCACCAGCCGGCCCGGGCCCGCCTCCGCCTTCGGCGTGCCGGCCCTTGAAATCACTGGACGCGAGCGGATACAGAATGAGGAAGATGATTACCGCATGTGCAAAAAGAGAGGCGGCGACGCCCTTCCACCGCCCCTCCCTCTCCTTGCTCGGTATGCCGACTGGCGGCCGATAACGAATGCCTACTTCACTTCCTTCGGCGATACGCCTATCACCTTAACGCCGGCGCCGCGGGATACGTCCATAGCGTAGATCACGTCGGAGTACTTTAGCTTCGGGTCGCCGTTTACGAAGATGATCTTCTCCGGGCGGTCCTTGTAGATCTCAGTCAGCCGTTTCGCGAGGTCGTTCTTCGTCACCGGCTGCTTGTTGATCAGGTACACATTGCCCGGCTTCACCTCGAGGACTATCTGCGGAGGCGGGGTTGAGCTCTGCGTTGTCTCCGTCGGATCGGGCAATTGAAGATCGATCGCCTTCCGCGACATTGGAACAACGAGCATGAAGATGATGAGGAGCACGAGCAGCACGTCGATCATCGGCGTGACGTTGATGTCGTTGGTGAGGCCCTTGGCCCCTCCGGCTGTCATGGCCATTACTTCTTCCCTCCGGGCAAGCCCTTGCCGCCAAGGAGACGGTCTGTCTCGATGAGCGATATCGTGCCCGGCCGCTGATCCGTGATCATCCCGGTGACGCGCACGTCGTTGTGCGCCGCGATGTCGAGAGCATCGAGGACCTTGCCGTAATCCAGATCCTTGTGCGCCTTCACGTAGAGTAGCTTGTCCTCCTCGCGGTTCTCATAGATCGCCTTGAGGAGCTGCGGCAGTTGCGCGTTCACAATCGGCTTCTTGTTCAGAAAGTACTGGCCATTCGCGTCGATGCCGAGGACCTGGTCGCGCTCCTCTTCGGGGTGCGGCTTGAGGTTTACTCCGCTTGGCGGAATTGCCTGGAAGCCGGCGCTGATGGCCGGAACGACGAGCATGAATATGATCAGCAGAACGAGCATGACGTCGATCATCGGCGTCACGTTCGGCTCCGCTTTCACATTGCTGCCACCTGAGGTGGTCATCGACATGAGAGAATGCCTCCCGTCTTACTGCGAGATCGGCGTCGATCCGGCTGTCGAAGCGGTCGTGTTGAACTCGCGGGTGAAACGGGAGCGGCCGAACTCGCCACTCACGTTCTTGATCATGTAGTCGATCATTTCCTTCGAGGTGTAGGTCATCTCGGCGGTGAGATTGTCGATCTTGACCTGGAAGAAGTTGAACGCCCACACGGCAGGAATGGCGACGAGAAGACCGAATGCAGTCGTCACCAGCGCTTCTGCAACACCGGCCGAGATTGCGGACAGTCCGCCCGAGCCCGAAGCGGCCATGCCGACGAAGGCGTTCACGATTCCCATCGTCGTACCGAGAAGACCGACGAACGGCGCGGTTGCGCCGACGGTCGCGAGGACGCCGAGTCCGCGCTTCAGATCGGTGACTGTCATCAGCATCTCACGCTCGACCGCACGTTCGGCGGAGTTGATGTCGCCGACGGTGACGGTGCCGTCCTGAATCAGCGGCTTGATCTCGGTCAGTGCGCCGCCAAGGACGCGGGCGACGTGCGACTTCTTGTACTTGTCGGCCAGCGTGACGGCTTCGCCCATGTTGTCCTCCTCGAGGAACTGCGAGAACTCGGGGGCGAACTTGCGGGTCTCAGCCTGCGCCTGGCGAAGATCCCACCACTTCTTGATGGTGATCGAAAGCGACCAGACGGACATGACGGCGAGTACGACTACGATGCCCTTGGCGAAGCCGCCCATCTGGCCCCATAGATCGAGTAGCGAGAGTTGCATTGAGAGTTGTCTCCGGTGGTGGGTTAGCTGACCGTTATCTATCGAGCTTGAACTGGAAGCTCTGCTGCACGAGCTGTCTTACCTTCTTGCCGCCTACTTCGGCCGCGTAGAAACGCATCTGCGGCATCGCGGCACGAACAGCAGAAGCGAACAGATCGTTGGTCGCCTTGAGGACCTTGAACGAGCCTGTTTCTGCTCTTCCTTCTTCATTGACTATGAACTGGGCCTGAACTTCGCCTTCAACGCCGGATGCGCGGAGTGCGTCAGGATAGCGGGGCGTACCGGTACCCGGGATCTGTGAAACCGGCTTTTCGACCTGAAACTCGAAATAGGGCTCGTTCGTCGGCTTGGCCGTGCCGCCGACGACGCCAGTGGCGATTCCGCCCTTCACACCCTTTCCGCTGAAGTCGGCTTCGTCAGTGACCTTCTTCGTGAGGTCGATATCGGGAATCTTGATCGGGATCTCGACCGGCGCGCGCAGCACCTGAAATCCCTTCGGGGGCGGCGCCTTGAAAACCTCCTTAGGCGGAGGCGGGGGCGGCTCCTTCGGCTTCGGCGGCGGCTCCTTCTTCATTTCGACGAACTGGATCTTCTCCTGCTTTGTCTTGTCGTCGGCGATGCCGGCGCGCGCCGTCGCGACCACCGCCGCAGTCACCAGCGCTCCGTGGAAGATGATGCTGAAGAGAGTTCCCCCGGCCATCTTCTGCTTATGCGGTTGGGATTCGATCAGTCTGTTGAACATGAAATCACCCGATAGAGGGATGGTTACCTCTTAGATTATTCCCGCCGGTTCGCCGATGTAATGCCGGGAAGATTAAGAATCAATGAAATCGGACTTAATCAAATTTTCATACTGACTCCGTCTCCTGCGATGGCTGCGGCGGCAGTGGCAGGGTGACAGTGAAGAGGCTCCCCCGTCCAAGCCTTGACGACGCAGTTAGAGTGCCACCGTGCGCCTGCGCGATCCATTGACTGATCGCCAGTCCAAGTCCGAACCCCCCTCGCTCCGACAGTCTCGACCGCGCGCGATCGGCGCGCCAGAACCGTTCGAAGATGTGAGGCACGTCCGCCGCGGCGATTCCGATTCCGGTATCGCGCACGGCGAATGTCACGTTGTCGGGATGCACGCCGAGTCCCAGCTCCACTTTCCCTCCCGCCGGCGTGTACTTGATCGCGTTGGTCACGAGGTTCAGGAAAAGCTGACGGAGACGAGTCGGGTCGCCCATGACGGTGACGTCGGCGGTAAACGCGAGATTGACCGTGACGCCGGCGCCCTCACCGAGTATGAGCGCAGTCTCATAGATGTCCTGCACCAGTGGCTTGAGAGCGATGGGCTCGCGATGGATGTCGAACCTGCCCTCGTCGGCCCGCGCCAGCGTCAACAGACTTTCGACGAGATCGGCCATACGCGTCGTCTCCTGGAGCGCCTCCTCGAGTGCAACGAGCCGCTCCACGGGCGGTGT
>JAHFCS010000191.1 GCA_023249395.1 Gemmatimonadota bacterium | reverse complement strand
GGCGTCGTCGGATTGGGGGCAGGCAGCCTGTCCTGCTACGGCCATCGAGGCGAACATTGGACATACTACGAGATCGATCCTGTCGTCGCCCGCATCGCGCTCAACCCTCGGCTGTTCACATTCCTGCGAGACTGTCCGCCATCAGTGCTGATTGTGCTCGGCGACGCACGTCTGACGCTAGGCAAAGCATCAGGGCTGTACGACGTGCTGGTTCTGGACGCATTCAGCTCGGACGCCATTCCGGTTCACCTGCTCACGCGCGAGGCATTTCGCGGGTATCTGACCCACCTCACTCCCCATGGAGTGATAGCGATCCACATCAGCAACGACCATGTCGATCTCGAGCCTGTCGTAGCGGCCGTCGCTCATGATCTGGGTCTCGAATCACGCGTCCGGCGCGATCTCATTATTCCCGAACGCGACGCCGACGAGGGGCGGTCCCAGGCCGTGTGGGCGCTGCTCTCGCGCTCGCCGTCGGACTTCGGCCCCCTGTGGAACGAGGCGGCGCAGTGGGAGCCACTTCGTCATCGCGCCGACGTCAGCGCCTGGACGGATGATTTCTCGAACATTGTCCGCGTCTTCTACTGGCGTTGAGCTTATTGCCGCGAGCGATGCTACTCGTGCGCCGGTAGCGGCTCCATCGTCTCCGCGTTCACCGGTACCTGCACCTCGTCGCGATACGGCGACGTCATCAGCACCACCCTCATCCGCGGGAATGCGTCCATGAACGCCATGTAGCAGAAACCCCACGCGCCGAGCAGGCCGGCTGCTACGCCGATTTCCCAGATCGAGAATGGAATGTCCTTCGTACCGTAGTAGAGTGAGGGATAAACCTCGATGTACCTGTGAATCCAGAGTCCAATGAGCGTGCACGCCGCAAACAACGTCATCGTCGGCAGAAAGAGCTTTGCCGTTTTGCCCATCAGTCCGAAGAACGGAGAGAACATGAAGGCTACGCCCACGAGCGTCAGCTTCATCCACGGTGCGATCAGCCTGAGCCGCATCCAGTGCGTTTCCTCTCCCATGTTCCCGTACCAGATCACCAGGTACTGACCGAACGTCAGATATCCCCAGAAGGCGGTAAACGCGAAGCAGAGCTTTCCGAGATCGTGGAAATGTTTTTCCGTGATGAGGTCGTAACGGTCGAGATACCGCCGCCATGCGATCGTCAGGATCGTGAAGCTCGCCAGGGCCGCTACCCACCCTCCCATGAAGAACCACCAGCCGTACATCGTGCTCTGGAAATGGAGATCGAGCGACATCGACAGATCCCACGACAGCACGATCCAGCCGAACGCGAAAGCGAACGCGAGAAAGACGGCCAGCCTCCCCTGCAGTGAATGAGTCGAATGGATCTCGCGCCTCTCTTCGCCGAAGCCGCGGCGCATCCGCTCGCGAATCCGTCGCGCCCACTTCGCTCCACCTTCGCCTGAAAGACCGACGTCCAGGCGCACGGTGGTGTAGATGTACCAGAGACTGAGCCCGGTGATGATTCCGAAGATGATGATGTCTCTTGGAATCAGGAAAAGTGGATTGAGATAGGTTCGCTTCTCGGCGATTTCCGGAGCGGCAATTGTCCACGGGAAGATGTGACTCCTGCCGAGGAAGATCAGCAGCAGAAGACCGAACGCCACCGGGAGGAAGGCGACGTAGCCCTCGAGGAAGCGGATCACGGACCTCGACCAGCGAGCGGTCGTGATTCGCTGCACCGCGACGAACATCACTCCGGCCGATGAGACGCTCGTGAAGAAGAGCCAGTTGAACAGCAGCGACCGCCACGCTCTGTCGGGCGCAACGAACAGCCCGATTGCGAATACGACCACCCCGAAAGTGGCCAACACCACGCACAATGTACGAAGCCTCGCCGGCAGCGGACGCGAGGTTCCGCCGAGTATCTCCTCGCGGCTCGGCATGTGGAAGTCGTGACTCATTGCTTTGTCTCCACTGCCGCGCCCGGTTTCATGAACGGGGCAGGCCTGGTGGGAGCCGTCTTCGTGAATCCAGGAACCTTGTCGCCGGTGACGCCAGGAGGCGCGAGCGCGCCCGTTGGGACGGTGGTGCCCAGCTTACCCTGCAGGCCGCGCACGTAGTTGACGACATCCCAGCGCTCCGCTTCTTCTATCCGATTGTACGGCGGCATCATTCCGCGCCCGTTCCGTATCATTCCGAAGATGTAGCCGTCGGTTCGCGCCTTGGTGATATCGGTGGTCAAATTGATTCCCGGCATGCCGAACTGCGTCGCCGGTCCGTTGCCCATGCCCTTCTCGCCATGGCACACCGCGCAGTTGATCTGGAAATACTTCCGGCCGTTGATGAGCGACGCCTCGCTCACCGGAGTCGGATTTGGAATCCCCGACATCGAATCGATTGTTACCGGAAGCGCGGCATAGGACACCTGGAACCCGGCCATTGCGGTCCCGGTGATGGGAACCGAGTACTGCGGGCTTCCCCGCGAAGGCCTGGTGCTGTCCTTCGCGCTGACTACTTCCCATGTCATCAGTGACGGCTGCCGCTTGAAGTCGGTAAACCATTCGCAGCCGGTGGCGGAGAGTACGACCGGCGCAAGGGCGGCGAGACCCAGCCAGCGAAGTCTAGCGCTCACTGCGCACCTCCACCGCCCCGCTCTCGCGCAGAACCGATTCCGCCGTCACAGCGTCCGCCGGTGTGCACTCGACCCAGACTCCATAGTCGCCGTGACTGAATCGCGGGTCGTATCCCACCGTCATCGTCAGTCGCGGAACCCGGGAATTGATGAACAGCCCAACCACAGTGGAGAGTCCGCCGATCAGCACCATCATCTCGAATCCGAAGATCGTGTACGGTACCCACGACGCGATGGCCTTGCCGCCCACCACCAGAGGCCAGTAGTCCGAAATCCAGGTTGCGATCCAGTAGCCGAAGGTCGCGCCGCAGAACCCGCCGATGAGCGTGAAGCGGCGCACCGGACTTGGCCCTGCTCCGATCGCGTGCTCGAGTTCGTGCCGCGGAGTGGGTGTGTACACCGTCACCTCACCGAGCCGCTTTTGCTTCAGCTCCTCGATCGCGTGCACCGCCGCATCCAGCTCGTGGAAAGCCCCGATCACGCCGGGCATCAGTCGTATTCTCCCGGAGTGGATGGCTCGAACTCGAGATGGTGACCGGACGCATCGATGCCGTGCTCGTGCCTCCTCCGCAGCTTGGGCGGGATGATCTCCTTGACCTCCGAGATCGCGATCACCGGAAGCTGCTTGATGAACAGCATGAACCACATCGAGAACCAGCCGAAGCTCCCGGCGAGGATGGAGTAGTCCACCCACGTCGGGCGATAGCTCGTCCACTGCCACGGCTCGAACTCATGCGACAAGGACGGAACGACGATCACGAATCGCTCGAACCACATCCCGATGTTGATGGTCAACGAGAGCATGAACAGCCATGTCGGATTCCGTCTCAGCCGCTGCGAGAACAGACTCAGCGGAAGAACCATGTTGCAGGTGTAGAGAATCGCCGAGGCCCACCACCACTGTCCCCAGATGCGGTTGGCGAAGAAGGCCTTCTCGAACTCGCTGCCGCTGAACCAGGCGACGAACCACTCGCTCATGTAGGCGCAGCCAACGATAAGCGAGGTGAACAGCGCCAGCTTTGCGGCGGCGTCGAGGTGGTTGATCGTCACGTAGTGCTTCAGCCCGAAAAACCTTCTCAGCGGGATGATGATCGTGAACACCATTCCCAGCCCGGAGAAGATCGCGCCGGCGACGAAGTAGGGAGGAAAGATCGTCGTGTGCCAGCCCGGCGTCAGTGCCATCGCGAAATCGAATGACACGACCGAGTGCACCGATAGCACCAGCGGCGTCGACAAGGCGGCGAGGAACAGATACGCGCGCGCGAAATGCCTCCACTCGCGATCCGAGTTGCGCCAACCGAGGGAAAGGACGCTGAGCATCCGCTTGCGCACCGGGTTCGTCTCGCGATCTCTCAGCACCGCGATGTCAGGAACGAGGCCGACGTAAAGGAACGTCGATGAGATCGTCAGGTACGTGAGGATCGCGAACACGTCCCAGATGAGCGGGCTCTTGAACTGCGGCCAGATGTAACGCCAGTTGGGATAGGGAATCAGATAGAAGAACTTCCACGGTCGCCCGAGGTGCAGAATCGGAAATAGCCCGGCCGTCATGACGGCGAACACCGTCATCGCCTCGGCGCACCGATAAATCGTAGTTCGGAATCCCGCGCGGAACAGATAAAGGATCGCCGAGATCAAAGTGCCGGCATGACCGATTCCGATCCAGAAAACGAACGTGATGATGTAGACGCCCCACATCACCGGCGGGTTGTAGCCCGCGACTCCCACTCCGCTGTAGATCTGATAGCACCACGCCGCGATGCCGATCAAAAGGAAGAAGATCGCCACACCGAGCCCCATGAACCACGCGACTGTCGGATGCAGCGTCCCGATGATTTCTCGATCGACCTGCTCGTAGTCGCGGACAGCCGGAAGCTGCACGTCGGCGGTCGCAATGTTGGGACGCATCACCCGCTTTCCCTTTTCTTCAGGCAGTGGCCGCGCGAGAGTCGCCATCAGCGCGGCCCGGTCGGATGCAGAACCTTCTTCAGATAGACCACGGCGGTGAAAGTGTTGAGCTCCTCGAAGACGTGATATGCGCGGCGGTCCTTCGCCATCTTCGCGACTGACCAGCGCTCGTCCGCGGCATCGCCAAAGGTGATCGCCCTCGAGGGACACGCCTCGGCGCAGGCCGTCGTGAACTCGTCGGGCTCGACCCCGCGGTGCTCGAGCGCAGCGCGGTTCTCGGTCTCTCGCACTCGCTGCACGCAGAAAGTGCATTTCTCCATCACGCCCTTTCCGCGCACTGTGACATCGGGATTGAGCTGCCAGTTGAGCGGCTCCGGGAATGCGTACTGCTTGCGCGCCGGCTCGCCATACCCGAGCCAGTTGAAGTAGCGGACCTTGTACGGACAGTTGTTGGAGCAGTAGCGGGTGCCGACGCAGCGGTTGTAGACCTGGACGTTCAGCCCGTCGGGCGCGTGATAGGTCGCGTACACCGGGCACACCGGCTCGCACGGCGCGTTGCCGCATTGCTTACACATCATCGGGACGAAGCGCGTATCGAAATCCGCGCCTCCGTCCTCA